>NZ_CBABQS010000178.1:0-3004 GCF_964672035.1 Arcicella sp. | reverse complement strand
TTGGGAACACGTAAATCTACATGGAATCTACGATTTTACTAAATTAGGTAATAAGAAATCGCCTAAATTTGATATGAGTAAAATCAGTCAATTGAAGTTTGTCAATGCAGCTTAGGAACGCAACGTATATACCCAAGGCGAGTCTAATTCCGATTTGGCCCGCTTTGGTTTTGGAGACCAAAGTAATACAAACACGAGTTATAAAGCTATTTAATGAATGCCCTACTAATCATCTCTTGCTCGTTTCTTCCAACTTTATATTTATTGGCAACTATCTGCCACTTAGAAACAACCTCTTTAATTTCTGCGGTAATGCGTTTGGCTTGTGGTTGATTTATTCTAAAAAATGGTGCTACTTCTAAGGCTAAATCTAAATCAAGGGCATTATCATTTTCTGAAATATTGAGTTTTAACCCTGTACCTGTTTCGATTGGATTAATGTCGTAAGCAGGTGAAAGAATCCACCCTTGATTTGTCAATAAAAAGCCGTGATTTCTGAGATGGTCGTCCGTATTAGAGACACAAATATTGAAAACAATCCTTCGCCAAAGTTGCGCTAAATTATTGGCTACATTTGCTCCGTTTCGCATAATGAATTCTGCCAAATGTAAATAACTCGCTCCATCTTGATAATCTGTTCCGTCTGAATGTCCTAAAAGTGTCATCGCCGAAGCAAAATGAATTCTCTTATTTGTTGAAGTTCTATCAAAACGTTTGGTTAAATAAGTATGATGGCGACCAATAAATTTTTGAATCATCGCTTCGGCCATATGGATGCCTGATTTTTGGGCTAAATCATTGACCACCATTTCCCAAGCTCCCGTGTCTCTATCATCAAAATTACTGGGAAACTTCGCAATCCAGAGGTTATTTTTTGCATCCATTACGCTGGCTTTGGGTCTTGCTCCTCCCAAAGAAGAACCTGGAGCAATCAACATATTTAGCCACTTCAGGTAATCAGGATTATCAATACTATCTTCCTTTTCGAGATTCAAACTTGCTTGCTCCAACTCACGGAGCGACGTAAACGGAGGGGCAGCCATCGCTTTATTATCACTCAAAAAATCACCTTCTTTGTCTATTTTAAATCGAATTGCGCCCATTCGATGTTGGTCATAAACGCCCAAAAGATAATCCGTTTCAAAAAGTAATTGTTCTTTTCTACCTTCCAATCTCGCCATAGCTGCTTCTCGCCTACGCATGAGTAAACGCCCCCAACGGTCAGGCGAAGAATCCATAAAAATACCGAAATTGCTTTTGCTATCATTTAGGTATTGTTGTCCGCTATACAAGTTTAAATCAGGGTCGAGATTGTGCTTGTTTTGATTGGATTTCAACCATTCTTTATCGTATTCAAAAGCAAAAATTTCTTTTCCTCTAATCTGGGTAGCCGATAATAAACCCATCAATTGAGGTTCAAACATGGTTTCCCAATCCGCAAAAACTTGTATAATTCTTTTTCTTTCGGCCATTGCTAAACCTCCTTAGTTTTCTTGGTGGCCCGTTTTTTTACCAATAAATTCGCATCTTGGAGCTTTCGACCTAAAATATCATCATTTGCCATTGATAGCAAGTTTTTCTCCAAACCCATTACAAATAACACTTGCAAATATGCTCCCATTGCTACGCTTGGTGTACCTTTTTCGATCTGCCATAAAGTAGAACGACTAATATCTGCCCGTTCAGCAACTTGCTCGGTGCTTAGTTTTCTTCTCAATCTTGCAAGTTTTATATCTTCGCCTAATTGGGATAAGATTTTGGATGCTGTGGGTAATAAAATATTTACTTTTGATTTCATAATGTTTGATATTATGAACAAAAATAATAAAATTGTTTGAGATAATGAATATTATTAAATACATTCTACATAAATACCTATGCACCGCAAGATTCTACATTAATAAAATTGTTCACTAAAAAGCTTGTTGTATATTTCTGCAAATGAGGTTCTTGGTCTGTCACTTTTAGTCCAATTTTGCCGTAAATTTTTAGCGCTATTTTGCGTATAAAATATCATCTATCATTAAGTGATTTCTGGAAGAATATTCCTGTTAAATCTAACATACATATCAATTACTGATTTTCAATTAAGGTTACAGCTAAATAATTAATGTAAGTTGCGTAAGTTAAAACTGTCTATCAAGGATATACATGATAATAAAACAGAGAATTTTCAGTAGAAATCCTTTTGCCGTTACAGCGTGGATTTTTCTTGGAAACTTAGCTGTAATATCGGCAAATGTATTTTCAATTGTTTTTCGATAATAGCGGTTTTCAAGTTCTTCTGCCCAAGTGTTTTTTACAATTGAGTTTTTCTTGGTGGCAGCTTTAAGCCTTATTTGGTTAAAGTGTAAGAGTAAATCTTTATGTTGTTGGTTTATGTAGGCGGCATCACCGTATAAATCGCCATTTTCAGGTAAATTAATGTCCATTACTTGAAAAGTTGTATTGTCGGGAATACTACCAGCGGTCACGATAAACTCAATTGGAATTCCTTCGCCAGTAGTAATGACATGAACTTTGAACCCATAAAAATACTTTCTTTTAGAAGCATTTTATCCTCTAAATTTTTCTCCTTTGACCAATTTAGCATTACATATTCGAATATTTTTACAAATTGCTACTGGAAAAGAGTCAATTAAATAGACACTACTAAGATTGAGATTTTTGAAAATAATACCCAATGCAAAAAATAAATCTGATAATAAATCGGTCAAACTATGCAATATACGATTAAAGTTACTCTTGTCTGGAATATCAAATCCATGATGGCTTTCTAAATAAGCACACGCTGACACTTGATTTCCATAGAAGTATTTTGAAGATATAATAACAGTCGTAATTATCTGGGAATTAGTTAGTTTACGACGTTTATCAAGTGATTTATCATCAATTTTTAACAATAAATCGTCCACAAAACAGTAAATTGCAATTGTAAAATCATTCATTTTGATGTTAGTTAAGTTCGCAAACCAAATTTAACGTCATCTTGAAGGATTTTACA
>NZ_CBABQS010000177.1:0-3034 GCF_964672035.1 Arcicella sp. | reverse complement strand
GGCAGAGTTTTGGGACTCGACCCAGATTTGATTATTCCCGATAAGAGTCTCTCCATTTACGAAGGGGCGATTGCTCCGTGGCGAACCGAAAAAATGGGTGAGAATTTAATTCCTCTCATTAAAAATGCGGCAAAATTCGACTTTCCAATCCATCGACCTTACAAAGATTTAACCGATGAACAGAAGAAAATTCTATGGTCGGGTAATGATTATTTCAAAGGTTTGGATTGGTTTTTCAAGATGTTGGAAGCTGAAACCCACAAAATTCAATATCGTGTAATGCTCTCACGCTATCGTGGACGCACAAGCTGCCCTGAGTGCAAAGGCTCACGTTTACGGCAAGATGCGGGATATGTGAAAGTGGGCGGAAAGTCAATTATTGATTTGGTTTTGATGCCAATTACGGAAGTAATGGAATTTTTCAACAACTTACAATTACCTGATTATCAAATAAATGTATCTAAAAGAATCCTTCAAGAAATAGAAACTCGTTTGGAATATATGAATAAAGTTGGTTTGGGATATTTAAGTCTAAACCGCCTCTCTTCCACGCTTTCGGGCGGTGAATTTCAACGTATAAAACTCGCTACTTCTCTTGGAAGTGCCTTGGTGGGTTCGATGTATATTTTGGATGAACCAAGCATTGGTTTGCATCCCCGAGATACATTGAAATTAGTATCCGTTTTGGAATCTTTGCGAGATATGGGCAATACCGTTATTGTGGTCGAACACGAAGAAGAAGTGATGCGTGCCGCCGACCAAATTATTGATATTGGACCTGATGCAGGGAGAAATGGAGGAGAATTGGTATTTCAAGGAGATATAACAGACTTTAAAAATAATAATTCCAAACTTCTTTCACATACGATTAATTTTTTATCTGGAAAAGATAAAATTGAAGTTCCAAAATTTCGTAGAAAATCAACCAGCTTCATTGAAATTAAAGGAGCTTATGAGAATAATTTAAAGAATATTTCAGTAAAGTTCCCTTTAGGAATTCTCAATGTTGTGACGGGCGTAAGTGGTTCGGGAAAATCAACTTTAGTTCGTAAAATTTTATATCCTGCCCTCGGAAAACATTTAGGAACTTATACCGATGAATCGGGGAAATTTGGCGAAATGTCAGGCAGTATTAATAAAATAGAAGCCGTAGAAATGGTTGACCAAAACCCAATCGGCAAGTCATCTCGTTCCAATCCCGTAACTTACGTCAAAGCTTACGACCAAATTAGATTATTGTATTCTGAACAGCCCGTTTCAAAATCAAGGGGCTATAAACCTGCTCACTTCTCTTTCAATGTAGAGGGCGGACGTTGCGAAACGTGTCAGGGTGAAGGTTTTGTAACCATCGAAATGCAGTTTATGGCAGATGTAAAACTTAAATGTGAATCATGCGGAGGCAAGCAATTCAAGCAAGAAGTTTTAGATGTAAAATACCACGAAAAAGACATTGCCGACATCTTGGATATGACGGTTGATGAAGCCATTGAATTATTCAAAAAAGACCAACCAAAATTAGTAGAAAAGCTCTTGCCCTTACAAGAAGTGGGATTAGGATACGTCAAATTAGGACAATCGTCAAATTCACTTTCGGGTGGAGAAGCACAGCGGGTAAAATTGGCAAGTTTCTTAGGCAAAGGTAATCCAAACAGAGGGAAAACGCTCTTTATTTTCGATGAACCAACCACAGGTTTACATTTCCATGACATCAAAAAACTCTTGAAAGCCATTAATGCTTTAGTGGAACAAGGTGATTCAGTGATTATTATTGAACACAATATGGAAGTAATAAAGTCAGCTGACCACATCATAGATATTGGTCCAGAAGGCGGAGAAAAAGGCGGTTATATCACTTTTGAAGGCACACCCGAAGAAATGGTAAAAATTGAGGGAAATTATACGGCTGATTTTTTGAAAGGAAAGATTATTTAGGAAATATTTTTAGCAACAAAAAAGCCTTAAATCGTGTGATTTAAGGCTTTTTGCTCCCTCTCCTGTGTAGGGAAGGGAGTATGTAAGTATCTGAAAATCAAGGCTTAAACGAGTAAATTTTTTAATGCTGTCCTTGTTTTGTTACAACATTAAAACGATGAATCTTTTACAAATATAGCATAACACTTTGTAACGGCAATATTTTTGTTCCGAGAGGTATTTTTTTGTTCCTCACTTTGTTCCAAATCTCAATAATTAAAATCACAATACCATCCCCCCAAAAAAATCCCCAACCCTTAAACCTTCTACCAATAAAATCGTAAATTTGATTATTGATACCATAAAACTTGAAATCTGTATAAATGAGTGAAGACCAAAAAAGAGTGTTAGAACAACAGCTCTGGAATATTGCCAATACCCTACGTGGCAAAATGAATGCTGACGAGTTCCGTGACTATATCTTAGGATTTATTTTCTACAAGTACCTGAGTGAGCGTATGGAAATGTTTGCCAATGAAATCTTAAAACAGGATAAAATTACATTCCGTCAAATAAACCCTAAACTTCAAGATAGTGAGGAATTATTAGAAGCCGTTAAAGAGGAAGCTCTCGAAAAGTTGGGCTACTTTCTAAAGCCTGAAGAACTTTTTACGGAGGTGGCTAAGCGTGGCAACGGTGACAATTCTGAAGAGGATGTGTACGATGCTTCCAAAACCAACTTCATTTTAGAGGATTTACAAAAAATATTGACTAATATCCAGTTGAGTACCATGGGTACAGAAAGCGAAGAGGACTTTGATAACCTCTTTGAAGACATGGACTTAAACAGTACCAAATTGGGCAGAACTACCGAAGCCAGAAACGACATTATTGCAAAGGTTCTTTCTCACCTCGATAAGATTGACTTCAAACTCCACGATACCGAATTGGACGTTTTAGGCGACGCCTACGAGTATTTGATTGGACAGTTTGCCAGTGGTGCAGGTAAAAAAGCGGGTGAGTTTTACACGCCACAGGAAGTAAGTAAAATCCTTGCCAAGATTGTTACGACGGGCAAAACTAAGCTCCGTAGCGTATATGACCCTACGTGTGGTTCTGGTTC
>NZ_CBABQS010000176.1:0-3112 GCF_964672035.1 Arcicella sp. | reverse complement strand
AAAGGGTTGGAAAATTTAGGGATTCGAGCGTTTTTAGATACAATTTTGAAGAATAAAGTTCTTACGATCGCTCAAACGTGATTTTATCTGAGTTGATAAATTCCACGGAAGTCGTGGTGAAACTCGCACTTTTCTTTAGTTGCAACCACCTTTGCAAACCAATGCCCGTAAAAAAGCCATTATCTACCCCCGTACCACGTGCAAACGTATTACCAAAAAAAGTTAGTTTTGGCAAAAAACTCTTCTGAATAACAGCCAATCGAGCATTCTCTACATCAGCTAATCGCAAAATGGTTTGTTCGGCAGGGTGTGAAATTGAGGTAAAATCAGTTGAAATAGTAGGTGTATTATTCAAAAAAGCCGTATCAGATATTTCAACAGCACTTTGCCCGACCAATTCTGCCAACTTACTTTTTAAGCGTTGAATTTGCCCTACATAGCTTCTATTTTCTATCTGATTTCTGATAATTTCTGAACGGATATAGGCGGTGTCAGCTTCTGGCTTTAAACCATTTTTGACCAAATCTCGCACCAAAACAAGCATTTTGATTAATTTTTTATTGTTCTGGTCATTTACTTTTGATAAAGATTGAAAGCGAATAATCTCTAAATATTGTTGTACCACTTTTGTTTGATGTAAAAGCAAACGGTCTTGTGTTTCAGCTTGATAGGCTAATATTTCCTGTTCGACAACCTTCATTTTACTATCTAAAACCCCAAAAGTAAACGGTGACCAAGTAGCACCCAAGCCCAAAGCACTACCCGTAGTGGGCGAAAAGTTATTGCCATCAGACGGTGGACCACTTATAGGCAAGAGTCCCTGTCCATAAAACATACCAGTAAGGTTATTGAAGGTGGCAATATTGGCTTGATAAGAGGCTTCAATATTAGGTAAAGTGCTGTTTTTCAATACTTCCTTTTGAGAAATCTTGGCATCAGTTTCCATCTTTCGTGCCAACCAAATGGGGTGATTTTGCTCGGCTTGTTGCAGCAATTGTGCCAGCGTGGCAGGTTGCTTTTGGGCAATAATCTCTTCATTGAGCAGTATCATAAATACTTGAGTAAGAAGAAAAACTGCGATTTTTTTAAATTTCATATTTTACTATATCTTGATTTATATAAGCCCCATACCCAATGCTATCGAGATAATTATCAGCAGAGAGGCGGTAAATATTTGTACAAATTGCATGGTAACTTTTTTCAATAATTTATTTCCTAAATACGCCCCAACTGTTGCTGACAGCGTTGCAGATACAACTAAAGTTAGGTTATTTGAAAGCCCTGATTGGCTAAACTTTGTAGCATAAACCGATAGCCGAGTGAAATCAACAAAAGTGGACACGACTATGGAAGTTGCCACGAAAGCTTCCTTTGATAAACCAGCTTTAAGTAAAAATGCACTACGCAAAGCCCCTTGAATACCAGCAAGCCCTCCAAAAAAACCACTCAAAGCCCCTCCGATTGATAATTTATCTTTGTTGAATTGGATTTTTTTGAAATAAGGAATAAGGTCAATAGTAGCAAATAAAATCAGTAATATTGAGATAGTAAACTTTACGGGAAACACATCAATATTTTTACCATTCATTTCATAAGAAAAAAACGGCTTTAAATCGGTCATTTGTAATAATAGCCATGCTCCGAAGAACGCAGTGATGACAGCAGGAATACCAAAATGGAGTAATACTTCTTTATCGGCATTTTTACCAACTAAAATAAGTTTGAAGATATTATTGGCAAAATGCACGATACCAGTTAAGGCGATAGCCAGCTCGACAGGAAAAAATATCATGAAAATTGGTGTTAGGATTGTGCCTAAACCAAAACCAGAAAAAAAAGTGAGAATAGCAACCAAAAAAGCAGCTAATGAAAGTATAAATAGGGTCATAATCGGGGAAATAATTTACGGTCAACTGACCAATTTCCACCACCTTTTATGATTAAAAAAATGCTTCCCAAAAGCATAGCCCAGTCGGTACGGCTGTCATGAAGCATTGACCAAAAGCCATTATCAATGAAAAGTTGTGCTTTTGTTACCGAAATAGCCACTAACATGATTATCAAAGTTGGTATGGCGGCCAGTCTTGTGAGCAAGCCAATTAAAATTAATATTCCACTGATAATTTCAAAACTGCCTACAAATGTGCCTAAAAATTCAGGATTTGGTAAACCTATTTTTGCAAATCTGCCAGCACCTAATTTATCAGCAAAAAGAAATTTTTGTATGCCCTCCGATAAAAACACCGCCCCAACCATGAGCCGAATAATGATGGTCGTACTGGAGTTGTCTGTTTGATTTTTTTTTAAGTAATCCATCATCCTGATTAAGATTTTAAAGTTTAAAACTTAAAATCACCAAATAATTATAGCAAAATTAAGCATCGTAAATTTCATACAATAAAACTTGTAAGCGTGGTATATTTGAAAATACTGTGGTATAGATTTAAAGACTACGAAAGGCTTGAGGCGTATGCCCTGTAAATCGTTTAAAGTATTTGACAAAATGGGATGAATCAGAAAAATGCAAAGTAAAAGATATTTCAGAAACGCTAAGATTAGTATAAAACAGAAGCCTTTTTGCTTCACTGATAATATGTTCAGCTAAAACTTCGGTAGCTGATTGGTTTACAGCTTTTCGGCAGATTGCATTTAGGTTTTGAGGCGTTGTATTTAAAATATCAGCATAATGTGCAACATTGTTTTTGATTTCGGCGGTCTGACCCAATAACTCTCTAAATGAATGAAATAAATCGGTTTTAGTATTACTAATTTGTAGCATTGAAACCTCTAATATTTTTGCAAGTAATGCTTTTAACAAACCACCTAAAAGCAAAACATTATTTTCATTTTCTCTATTATTTTCCTTTGAAAGCAGCTCAAAAAGTTGTTCAATTGACTCAATATCATTAATTTGAACACAAGACAAACTATTGTTTGGAAAACTTTAAATTGTCGGATAAAGTTTTGTTAGTTTAATTCTTGCATTCTCATTTTTGAATTGCCAATTAATCATTTTTTTCTTTTGATTTTGTTGATTCATCCATCTTTTTGCAACGATTTCAACTTCTTTTTTATCCGTAAAAGGTCTATCTAATTCTTGTCTTGTAAACAC
>NZ_CBABQS010000175.1:0-3134 GCF_964672035.1 Arcicella sp. | reverse complement strand
CGGCTATGAAGATAGAGGAACGGATTTATTGGGTTACACCAACCGTAGTTTTCCGAATGCTTATCCCGTAGCGGATGCCAATATCAAACACGTGATGTATTACGATGATTATACTTGGCAAACGGATGTTAATTACAATTTCAATGCGGCTAACGCTTTTCATGTTCAGGGACTTGCCAAGGGATTAATGACGGGACAACTCAAACGAAATTTAAAGACTGGAGCGTGGGAAAAGTTTGTGTATTATTACGATTATCGTGGAAAATTGATTCAAGAATTTTATCTAAGTAATCGGGGCAATCTTATTAGAAAAGACCATCAATATCGTTTTAACGGAGAAGTATTAAAAGTTAGAATTGAGAAAAAAAATGGGTCTAATGTGATTTCAACTAAAATTCTGAGTTATCAATACGACCATTTAGGCAGAAAGGTAAAATATAATCACTTTTTGAATGGAATGGATAAAAGTATTGCTACTTATGGCTACGATGATATTGGACGTTTAAGTAAAAAATCCTTTGCCCCTATTAGCATAATTAATAGCTCACAAACGGGTTCTTGGAATGCTACCACTACTTGGATAGGCAGCAATATTCCAACGCTTTCGGATAATGTAACGATAAACGCAGGTCATACCGTAACCATCAACGGGGGGGAGTCTGCTTCGGCAGGAATTTTATTTGACAAAGGAATATTACAAAACAAAGGTTCATTGTATCTGGGTAGTTTAAAACCTACTACCACTGCCACTGAGTTACAAACCTTAAACTATAAATACCATATTAGAGGTTTTCGGGGTATAAACTTAGATGCCAATAATAACCTAACCAATAGCATTTTTTCGTTTAAGCTGACTTACGAAGACGATAAGACATATTTTGATGGAAACATCAGAAACCAGTATTGGAAAAGTAATATTGATGGGATTCAAAGAGCCTTCCAGTATACCTATGACAAAGCGTCTCGTTTAATAGGAGCTACCTATGGCAGTGGGAAAACTGGAGAAGATTATGCTTTGAGTAGCGTGTCTTATGATGACAATGGAAACATTAAAACCTTATCAAGAAATGGAGCGACTAATAGTAATTATACCGCTTTTGGCAATGTAGATAATCTTACTTACACTTATCAAACAAACTCCAATAAATTACAGAAAGTAGCGGATGTCACCACATCAAATATCGATTTAGGTGATTTTAGAGACGGAACAAATACCGATAATGATTATACTTACTGGCAGGATGGGAGTTTAAAGAAGGATAAAAATAAAAAGATTGCTTCGATTACTTACAATTATTTAAAGTTGCCCGAAGTGATTACTTTTGACAATGCAAGAACTATTACCACAGAATACGATGCAGGAGGGTCAAAATTAAAAAAGATTGATTCCAACGGTGAAACGACTGATTATGAGGAAGATGAGATTTATGTAAACGGCAACTTATACCAAATTTCACACGATGAAGGTAGAATCGCCAATGGTATTTATGAGTATAATATTACCGACCATAATAATGATTTAAGAGTTTCCCTCAGGGATTCATCGGGCATTACTGTACCTACCCAAAGTATTTTTTATGACCCTTGGGGACTTTCGATGAAAGGAATGGCAATAACTCGCAATCCTACAAACTTCAATAAGTACCAATTCTTAAATCGGGAAACGCAATTTGAGACGGGTTATATAGATTTAATTCACCGTCAATTTGACCCGCAGATTGGGCGTTTTATATCCCAAGACCCTATTATTGATGGGCAAGAGCATTTATCCTTATTTCAGTATGGGTGGAATAATCCAATTTCACGACCTGACCCGAGTGGAGAATATCCTGATTTTGGAGATTTACTACAAAAAGCGAAAAAATATATCGCTAATAAAATTAATCAAACCATAGCCAACATAGCTTCTGCTACTGTTAAAGCAGTTAAAAATGAAGTAACAAATATAGTAAAAAATACTGAAGTAGCAGGGTATGTAAAAGCTGAAGGAAAACTAACAAGTGGTGTGAGAGTTGCTGGAGAAGTTAAAGGTGTTGGTTATGATGTAAATGCTTTTGCAGTAAGAACCTTATCATTAAACTTAGAAGCTGATACTAAAAAAGGGTTATCAGAGTCTGGGTATGACTATTTTCTCAGAGACGGTATAACTGCTACTACTGGAGGAAGTTTGGGAATTCCTGTACCTTTTGCTGGTGTAGGAGTTGAAGGAGGATATGAAAGAGAAACAACAGCAAGTAAAGATGGCTCAAGAACTATTAAAAGGGAAATAGATGGAGGAATAGCAACTCTTACCCCTATACCTTTAGGAACAGGAATAAAAATTTCTCGACAAGCAGGTACTTTAGGTACAACAAATGAGATGAAAATAGAGCCACTAAGAACAGGTTTTAAATCAGGTGGTATATATACTTTTTCGCTGGATTTAAGTATTGGAATAAGAATAACAAATAAAAATAATGAATAAAAATATGGAAAAGATTAGCTCAAGAGAAATTAAACGCTTGCAAATATTGGGATTAATTCTCTCTGCGATAACCATGATAATGTTATCTTTTTTTTTAATAATTTCATTTGATAAGAATTCACTGACTGTGTGGATATTAGGATTACTCATTAGTCTAATAATACTTTTAGTGAATAGCAAGGCTGTAAATTTAACTTATGAGAATAATTTTCTTTTTTTGAGTAATATCTTTTTTACAAAAAAGATAAGTGTTGATTTACTTTTAGATGTCAAAAGAATTTCAATTAATGGTATTTACTCCATAAAGTTTACAAGTGGAGAGACATATTATTTTGGAATTGATTCTGTCGAAGAGTATATGTTATTTTTTAAAAATGATAAACAGATTTATGCAAAACAAATAAAGTTAAAAATTATTGAGTTTGGTCGTCAAAACAGACTAAAAATATAAGTTTCATGTTGTTCTCCATTGTATGTAATCATAAATCTGAATATTTTTAGCGTTTCCAAAACTCAAATAATTATGCAAAAAATCTTAATAAGTATCGTATTTATCTTAATCAGCATCTGCACTTATTCACAAAATTTTGAAACAGGACAAATTATTAAAAATGGTAAAATAATTGAAGGATTGATTAAATATGAAAATTGGCTTAAAAGTCCTCAAAGT
>NZ_CBABQS010000174.1:0-3142 GCF_964672035.1 Arcicella sp. | reverse complement strand
TGGCAACATATCAATATGATCGGAGAATATGACTTTTAAGAAAAAGTAGATTTTCAAACCTCTGGGCTGTAATCACCATTTGGGCCTAAAATAAAATAGCAATAAAAATTATGTCTCATAAACTCAAGATAGGGGAGAATAAATGATATTTTGATTTATGAGATAGTAAAATAGATATTTGAGACAAGTTTTTGACGTATTTTATCGTATTTTGAAACATCCGTTCAACGAGGTATTTTTTTGTAAGTTGTTGATAACAAATAGCCTACAAGCCTTATTTTATTGTAGGCCCAAATGGTGATTACAGCCCCTCTTTGGTCAAGTATTACCAGAGCTGAAGACGTTTTACTGTAGATGGTTCTCCATATGGTTGTTGTTGGGCGATTAAAATGTTTTCATGGTATGGATTTGGCATTACTGGAAATCCTGGACAATAGTTTCTGACGGTTTCAATAAGAAAGTTAAAATACTTTTGGTCGAATCCTCGAATGGTTGTACAATGAGTGATGAACCACCACAACATTTGTTCTCTTTGTACTAGTGCGTTGAGTGCCAGTTGCTGATTTTGGCTCATTTGTTGAACCGTATCGTTTTGTTTGAAGAAGGCTTCGGTGGCATTTACAACCGCATTCTCAAATTGTCCGACTCTTTTTTTCCAATACACCACCAATGGATGATGTTCCAATAAAGCGTTTGGAATTTCCTCAACCACTTTGAATACCCCGTCAAAACCAGATATACCAAAGCTCTGATTTAATTTGGTTTGTTGGTTGAAATATTCTATAACCAATTGGTTTCCGACTACTTCCAAGAATTTATCTTGGATTATTTCTTCCATATTTATGGGCATTGGCTCAATAGCTGGTTTATTCATACCATATTCCGACAATTCAAAACCAGAGTGGTTTTGATTAGTTGTTATGACGGGTTTATTTGCTGGGTCTTGGTCTTGGTTTGACTGATTATAATTGCCAAGATTCGACTGACTCTCATTTTTGATAACGCCAAGATTCGGAAGATTACGTGGAATCTTAGCTTCCAAAATTGCCACTTCTACTTGATGTTGTTCTATCGTATTTTGAAGTTTGATATCTCTCATATTAAGTTCATGGGCATACTCTGCCACCCTACTTTTTAAAGTCTCAATCTGAGATTCATACCCTTGAATGTCCGACTCCGTAGAATAGGTATTTCCTGAAATGAGTTTTCCTTGTTGTGGGGTTATATCTCCATAGGTTTTGTCTAAACAAGTAGCGGCTAAGATGGCTCTTACAAAATCAGCATAAGAAGGAATACCTACTTTAACTGCTTCATTCATCACGGCGATAAATAATGGATTATCAAGGCGAACCGTACTGCCTGTTGTCAAAGGCTCTAAATTTTTATATAATTTTAAACTTGGCATAATGTTGAAGATTTTTATGATATGAGACTAATAAATTATTAAGATTTTCAAGAATCTTGACTACAGATTCTTAAGTATTAATTACACTTGCCAAGATTCTGGCGGAATCTGGCGGATTTTTGACTTGACTCTTGAAGATTCTGTAAGATTCCGCCCGATTCTTGGCTATTGATTCTTGAATATTGTATTTACCAAGACTCCATTGAATATTGGAGAATCTTAGAGAATCTTAGCTATTTATTTCTGAATACTACTTTCGCCAAGAATCCCTCGAACCTTACAGAACCTTGACGATTGATTCCTAAACATCACGCTTGCCAAGCCTCCCTTGAATCTTGCGAAGTCTTAAAGATTTGGCAGAACCCTAATGATAGACTCCTACCTATTAGGTTTTCTAAGATTTCGTTGAATCTTGACGATTGATTTATTACTATAGATTCTTGAGTATTGTATTTACCAAGAATCGGGCAGAATCTTGCGGAATCTTGAAGATTCGGCAAGATTCCGCAAGATTCTTGACTAAGATTCGGCAGAATATTGACTATTGATTCTTGCGTATTGTAAAGAGTTGAAAAGATTGAGTAGAGCACATTCCACTCCTCGATACTGGTAAACCTTAACCCATAAAAAGTAACATAGGTGTTGTCCTTTTATAGGTGCAAAGTTGCATAATAAAAAATGGTTATTTGAGAGTTTTGAGAGTTTTGAGAATATTGCGAGTTTTGAGAGTATTGGCTGTATACACCTTTATATAACTTGCGACCTTTTTATCATTTTTAAGCAAAAAAGTTCTTATTAGCGGAGATTTGAGATAAACATCGGCTTTTTTGTATGAAAAACATATTAACCCTAATCCATAGCTCTTTTATGGGAAGTTTGCCTAATATTTAAATGACCTCCCTAATAAGTAATTAAAATCAAAATCAAGAATCTGACTCAGCCAAATCAAGAATTGTATTATCCTGAAATAGCAATCTACGAAATAGCCTTATGACAGACCCAAGACTTTTTGATAAGCTCAATTAAAGAACACATGGGATTCAATAAGCTATCGTGATGCGGTAAAAATAAAACGGTTCTTGTCTCACCCTTGTTGATGCTTTTCCTACTTGGTAGGTACGAGATACCTGGACTTTCGTTGTTGGCAGTTTATGGAATTCAAACGGTCATTTTCTTTACTTTTGAAAACACCATCAAATTAGTCTTTAATCAAAGTATTTAGCGTAAAATAATGTGGTTAATAAATCAAAGTTAAATAAGTTTAACCATAATTGAGTATTTTTATACTTTTACGATAAAAACCATTCAACCCCCATTTTTATGTTAATTGGATACGCCAGAGTTTCAACCATTGACCAAAATACGGACCTTCAAACTGATGCGCTGAAAACAGCAGGTTGTCAAAAAATATTCATTGATAAAATCAGTGGGGTAAAATCTGATCGCCCCGAACTCAACAAATTAAAAGAGCAACTTAGAGAAGGAGATACGTTGGTGGTCTGGCGACTTGACCGCTTGGGTCGTAGCCTAAGAGATTTAATTGATTGGATGAATTATCTCGAAAAAGAGAAAGTAATGTTGAAATCTTTGCAAGAAAGCATTGATACGGGAAACCCTACGGGAAAATTGATATTCCATATTTTCGGAGCCTTATCAGAATTTGAGAGAAATCTGATTGTAGAAAGAACTAATGCGGGTTTAAAAGCTGCCCGAGCCAGAGGCATCAAAGGCGGGCGA
>NZ_CBABQS010000173.1:0-3160 GCF_964672035.1 Arcicella sp. | reverse complement strand
GAACCTTCCGAAGCAAATTCAATGCCTTTATCGTTAATCCAAACGGCTTTACTGACGACTTCGATATCCGTTAAATTATTGTTTTTTAAGTTTAATTTCAGGATTTCCGCAATCTTTGGATCAGCCTCAAAAGCAGTTATTTTTGCATTGGGATATTGCCGTTTAAAAAAAGCAATACTCGAACCAATATTTGCCCCACAATCTAATATAACTGGCTGATTATCAAGAGTTTTAAACTTGTAAAATTGCTCCACAAAAATCTCTTGAAACTGAAAAAGAAACGACATACAATCAGGAACTTGAAAGGTAAATCCTTGAAATTCTATTTGTCGTTCTTCGTAGCGTTTTGCGTCACCATATTTTCTAAATAGGTTCAACAATTCTCTGCTTTCAGGCGTGCGAAATGCGTGATATGGTTCTTTGAATATGTATTTTAAAACAAACATTAGCTACAGTAATTAAACGCTTTTTGATAATTTTCTATCACAACATGAATATTAACTTCATCTCTGATAATTTGTCCAGAATTTAAGCCCATTTTTCGGGTTTTTACTGGGTCAGACAAAAGTACGGTTAATTTTTTAAATAAATCTTGTGCATTTCCATCTTCAAAAATATAGCCATTATAACCGTCTCTGACCAATTTTTTCTCCGTTCCGTCCGCTACCGCACATACGATGGGTTTATCGAAACACATCGCATCGTTAATGGAAAGTCCGCCCATACCTGCTAATACGTACACGAGCGAAGCATTGAAATACTGTCCGAGAATTGTCATTTCATAAACTCCCCCCGTGAACACTACATTTTGTTCAATTTCTAACGCAATTACTTGATTTTTAAGACTTTGCTCTTCTGGTCCAGTTCCAACAATAACTAATTCTGCCGTTGGAAATTGGCTTAAAAGTTGGTTAAAAACATTAATTAACATATCAACTCGTTTCCATTTCACCAATCTACCCACGTGTAAAAGTCTAAGTGAATTTTCGGGTAAAATGGTATTTATGCCTTCAATTTTTGCTTTATCTTCTAAGATTAAATCAGTATCAGGGGAGTTGTAAATGACAAAAATTTTCTCTTTTGGTACACCATAACTACCAAAAATCTCGTAAGCTTCTTCCGTATAATCCACGTGAGCATCCACTAAATTAAAGGCTCTTTGGTAAGAATATTTCAATAAGGAATACTTCAATTTAAAACCCAGACTGTTAGGTTTCAGATTCGTTTGCATGGTTTCAGAAGCCACGCCACCTTTAGCATAATAATCAAGCGCTTCCTTGAATTTGGGAATATTAAAAGGTATCTCTTTGAGAATCAACTTAATCCCCATTTTTCTAATTTTCCAAAGTAGTAGCGGATTATAAACAAATGCTAAAATATAAGGCCAAATGGTAACGATAACATCTGGGCGTTCTTGTTCAATCGTTTCTAAGAAATTCTTGAAAAATGGTTTGCCCCAAAGCGTTTTATATTCTTCTAAAAAGTGAACTTTAAATTCAATCCCATCAAGGCTTTGGTGCACGCCCGAGCCAACTGTTTTACCTCCCGCTTTTGGGGCAATTACCACAATTTCTTGACCATCAATGCGATTCAGACGATTGAGGACTAAATTATAATAATGGGGTAAACCTCCGAAGGTAAATAATATTTTCATGTTTTATTTTTTAAGCAACTTTCTCAAGAATGTTTCAAGCGTTATATTCAAATCTTCCGACACTTTCAGCCACAAAACGCCTCCGCCAAAAATTACTAAAATGGTTGTTGACTTTATAAGAATGGTTAGTAGGGTCAGGAAGAAACTACCTTCAAAATTAGGTAGTAAAAGTGTTATTACGAAAGTAAAAATTCCTAATAAAATCACCTTAATGGTTTGACTTCCAAAAGGTTGTAGATTTATTTTTTGTTTAATGAAGCCAAATTTTATTAGATTATAGACCATTCCAGAAATCAACATGGCTAATGCTGCACCGTTGTAACTATACAAAGGAATTAGGATTAAATTTGCTCCTAACAAAATCACAAATCGAACTACATAAAGCAATAAATCGTATCGAAAATAAGGTGAGTTTTTCAGAATTTCAGAATTCAAGCCCGTTGCCATGTCAAAAAGGCTGTATAAACCAACCATCAAAACGACAAATTTGCCTTTTTGATAGATTTCTGAATGGGGAATAATTTGAAAAATGGAATCAATATTACACCAAATTCCTAAGAACAAAAAAGTACCGACAATCAATAAATTTAGGGCTGATTTTTGATAAATCTCGCCCACGTGTTCGAGGTCATTATTTCGCCAAGATTCCGCCAAAAGTGGGTCACTGATGGATGCAATGGCATTTTTAGGAATGGCAATCACCAATCCAATACTCAAAGCAATGTTGAAAATAGCAGTCCGTTCGAGTCCTCCCGTGTAGGCGGGAAGCATCAATTTTTCAATATGGGGCAGGATTGTTGCCGTTGCACCACCTAACATCGTCCACAAACCATACTGATACATTTCCTTAAAAATGGGTTTTCTAACGAACCTAAAATCAAGTTTAAGATAGAATTTACCTAAGATTTTGATGTAAATTAACAGGAAACAAACCGCCAGAAAATACGCTAAAATAATGCCTAAAATTAGTTGATTGAAAGAAATATACTGAAATCCGAAGAGTAAAGCCAATACCGAATTGGTGGCTTTCAAGAATATTTCTCGGACTATGGCAGGCACAACTATACGGAGATGAACTTTACTATACGTCTCCAAAATGGTTTGATAAATCAAGAAGAAAGTTATGACGGGGAATGTCCAGTAATAATTGACTAACAAGGGTGAATTTTTGATATAAGCTACTTCAAAAGAGGGTTTTAAACCAATATAAACCAATAAAAAAGTAATGAATCCCACAAAAGGGGCAAGTAAAAGATAGCCCAAAAAACCGTTATGTTTCTGTTCAGAATCGGCAAAATGATTGAAAAACCGTACGCCAACATGGGGAGTTCCTAAGTGGGCAAAACCCGCAAAAACCAATGGGAAACTCGTGAGGGCAGTATAAAGTCCTAATTGTTCGGTGGTGAGGAATTTATTATAAAGAAATAGTACGTTGAGCGTACCAATTGCCACGCCTACGTAGGTTACAACCGAATTTTTAATGCTTTGACGAATGATGATGCCCAT
>NZ_CBABQS010000172.1:0-3220 GCF_964672035.1 Arcicella sp. | reverse complement strand
AAACCAAGTGATAATCTCGTTGAAAAAACAAGAAAAATACACGACAATTATATTTACGACTTTGTTTTTGATGATGGACACATTCAAAACATTTACTTAGTAGATAAAAAGAATATTGCCCGTAATAAAGTGCAGGTAATATCTCAATTTGAACAAAAAGGCACACAAGCCAATCGGTATGATGTAACCATATTAGTCAACGGATTGCCATTAGTGCAAGTAGAACTAAAAAAACGTGGGGTAGCTATCCGAGAAGCCTTTAACCAAGTACATCGCTACACAAAAGAAAGTTTTAACAGTAAAAACTCACTCTTTAAATATGTCCAGATTTTTGTCATCTCAAACGGTACAGATAGCCGCTATTTTGCCAACACCGTAGAGCGAAATAAAAACAGCTTTGACTTTACGATGAACTGGGCAAGGGCTGATAATACCTTGATAAAAGACCTGAAAGACTTTACAGCAACATTTTTTCAGAAACAAACGCTTTTAAATGTACTGCTTACCTATTCGGTATTTGATACAAGTGATACGCTGCTTATTATGAGACCCTATCAGATTGCAGCCACAGAAAGAATTTTATGGAAAATAGCCAGTTCGTATCAAGCTAAAAATTGGTCTAAAACCGAAAGTGGCGGTTTTATTTGGCATACCACAGGCTCAGGTAAAACCCTAACGAGTTTTAAAGTCGCACGCTTAGCCACCCAACTTGATTTTATTGATAAAGTATTCTTTGTGGTTGACCGTAAAGATTTGGACTTTCAAACGATGAAAGAATACCAAAGATTCTCGCCAGATAGTGTGAACGGTTCAGACAGTACAGCAGGTTTAAAGCGTAATATTGAGAAGGACGATAATAAAATTATTGTCACAACAATTCAAAAACTAAATAATCTCATGAAAAGTGAGAGTGATTTAGGCATCTATCAAAAGCAAGTCATATTTATCTTTGATGAAGCCCATCGCTCACAATTTGGCGAAGCACAAAAGAACTTGAACAAAAAGTTTAAAAAGTTCTATCAATTTGGTTTTACAGGAACGCCCATTTTCCCAGAAAATGCCCTTGGTGCAGAAACAACGGCAAGTGTATTTGGTCGTGAATTACATTCTTATGTAATTACGGATGCCATTAGAGATGAAAAGGTATTAAAATTCAAAGTAGATTATAACAATGTTCGCCCACGTTTTAAAGGCATAGAATCAGAACAAGATGAAAAAAAATTAAGTGCTGCTGAAAACAGTACTGCTTTGCTTCATCCTGCTCGTATCAAAGAAATCTCTCAGTATATTTTACAGAATTTCAGAATAAAAACTCATAGAAATCAAGGGAGTAATAAAGGCTTTAATGCGATGTTTGCGGTAAGTAGTGTTGATGCTGCCAAATGTTATTATGAAGAACTAAACCGTTTACAAAACGAGAGTGATAAGCCCCTGAAAATAGCAACAATCTTCTCTTTTGCGTCCAATGAAGAACAAAGTGCCATCGGTGAAATAGTAGATGAAACTTTTGAACCTTCGGCAATGGATAGCAGTGCCAAGGAATTTTTGACAAAAGCCATCAATGACTACAATGCCATGTTTAGAATGAATTATGGTATTGATAGTAAAGGATTTCAAGACTATTATCGTGACCTTGCTAAACGAGTGAAGAGTAAAGATGTTGACCTTATCATTGTTGTCGGTATGTTTCTTACTGGGTTTGATGCACCTACACTGAATACGTTGTTTGTTGATAAGAATCTTCGGTATCATGGCTTAATGCAAGCATTTTCACGTACCAACCGTATTTATGATGCTACAAAAACTTTTGGAAATATTATTACTTTCAGAGATTTAGAAAAAGCCACCATTGATGCTATTACTCTCTTTGGAGATAGTAGCACCAAAAATGTAGTCATTGAAAAAAGCTATAAAGAATATTTGGAAGGCTTTACGGACATTGCAACAGGGGAAGCTCGCAGAGGTTACAAGGACATTGTAAAAGAATTAAACGATAAATTTCCTAATCCTGATGAAATCGTTACGGAGAAAAATAAAAAAGAGTTCTCAAAGCTATTTGGAGAATACTTACGGGTAGAAAACATACTACAGAATTACGATGAATTTACACAGGTTAAAGCACTTCAAGATATAGACTTACACGATACCAAAGCTGTAGAAGCTTTTAAAGAAGCTTATTTTGTAACGGATGAGAATATAGCAAGTATGCAGAATATTGAGTTGTTAGCAGAACGGACTGTTCAAGATTATCGCTCCACGTATAATGATATTCGAGACTGGTTAAGACGAGAGAAGAGCGGGGCGGCATCAGAAGAATCAAAAATTGATTGGGATGATGTTGTTTTTGAAATAGACCTACTTAAATCTCAAGAAATCAACTTAGACTATATTCTTGAATTAATATTTGAGCATAATAAGAATACAAAAGATAAAGTAGAATTAGTAGAAGAAGTTCGTAGGGTTATCCGTGCCAGTATAGCTAACAGAGCAAAAGAAAGTTTAGTTGTTGATTTCATCAATGAAACAGAGCTTGATTCTATTCAAGATAAAGCGAACATTATAGATGCTTTCTTCTCTTATGCACAAGCCAAACAGAAAATGGAGGCTTCTGAATTAATTGTAGAAGAAAATTTGAATGAAGAAGAAGCAAAGCGATATATTGCCACTTCTTTAAAACGTGAATATGCTACTGAAAACGGAACAGAATTGAATGCTCTTTTACCCAAGATGAGTCCGTTAAACCCACAGTATCTGACAAAAAAACAACGTATTTTTCAAAAAATAACTTCTTTTATTGAGAAGTTTAAGGGTGTTGGTGGCCAGCTTTAAATACGAATAAGGAGAGCATCAAAAAGTGTGGGGCAATCAAATTTATGTTTTTAAAGAATCAATTTAAGGTAGCCATTTAACTCAATAATTTTTTAATTAAGTACTTCAAAAATATTTTGCCCCACACATTTTGATGCACTCCAAAGTCATTACATTTGGACGAAAAATAGCGGTTTCAAACGAATTAATTAGTTTAATAAAGTTCATTCGTGGTGTTAAAAATTAGGCTTGGCTTGCTCATTGCTCGTGATTTTATTCACTTAATGCTTAGGTATTCCTTCGGGATTCTTAGGGATTCCTACAAGGAACTCTTTGATAATCAAGGGATTCCTGTGAAAAATAACATAATGGCAAAGTGTATGAAATCTAATTAACTGATTTTCAAGGGATT
>NZ_CBABQS010000171.1:0-3254 GCF_964672035.1 Arcicella sp. | reverse complement strand
CCTTACCACGAAACAGGTGCAACTATGCAACCGATTGAGGAAAAAGGGAAAGGGATAAAGAAACCTTATGGAAGAAAAATAAAATATGATGGTTCGATTTACTTTACCCCTAATATTATTTTCTATGGTAGAGGGTACACGCAAAATACTTGGTATGAAGTCTATGAATCACTTACAATTTTAGCGAAACGACAAGGTAAAGATTGGGATTTTCTTAATAATCCAGAATTGCTATTACAGGAAGTCCCGAGCATTTGGGCTATGTTTGAAGGAATGACAAGAGGACTTTATACAGGTAAAAAGCTAATCAATTATATAACGGATACGAAAGTGGACTTTTTCAACGCCAGGCGAATTATTAATATATTAGAAAGAGCTGAATTGATTGCAGGCTATGCCACTAAGTTTTTGAGTGCGTTGGAAAAAGCAAATAACTAAATAGAAAAAAATATGCTATCAGGAAAACAAGACCCATGTAAATATTTTGTATCTCAAAGAGGTACGCCAAAAATTACATACGACCAGACTTTATTTTATAATAAGGAATTGAACCAAAGAGGTGATTGTTTACGGGCGTGTTTAGCAACGCTATTAAATATCAATCCTTCATTATTGAATCATCACACCCAAATTGATTTTTATAATTTCGACTTGCAAGATAGGTTTGATTTTAATTATTGCTATGAGTATAAATCAATTGATGAAATACAAGATTTTGATGGAATGAATGGGCTATTTATGGCTTTTGGAGAATCTGAAAGAGGTTGTTTACACGCTGTAATTATTGACAAAAAAGGAAATGTAGTGCATGATCCGCACCCGTCAAAATTGGGAGTAAAAAGTATAAAGGGGATTTGGTTAATTGAGCCATTGGAAAAAGCAAAAACCGACTAAATTAATAATCGGTTTTGTAAATCTCTAAAATTTACTTGGTAGCCCTTTTCACAGAGTCCAGTATGTTTTATTGATTTCCCCAAAACCCCGCAGTTGCGAAAGTTTTAGGCACGTGAGTTAACTTATCACGTAGAAGTAAATTAAGAACTAAAGCCTGTTCTAATGGTAAGGCTTTAATTACATTAATTGTATGGGGATAGGATTTGAACCTATGCAAGTAGCAACCTTTTTACAGGTCATTGAAACCGCTTCTCAATTACGCTAAACGCCCATATTAAAAGAAATGACCCTTGAACTGTTCAAATGGGAAGTAACAGGGGTACTGTTAAGACAAAATTACAAAAATACCATGAAAAAATCAATCATCATTATCCTTTTTTTTGCCGTAAGTAGTTGCGTTCGGGTGCAAATACCCGTCTCAATGCAAGAGCAAATTAACCGCATTGAGCAAAAGGTAGATACCAATACGGTAAGTATCCAAAAGAACTATAATTCATTCATAAAAATCTTACAAAATGCGACAAATCCAAACAATAATTATAAGCCTTTATCTGATGATGAACTGCTTAAACTCCTTAACGGCTCAGGCATTAACCCAAAGGGAACAAAAAATTAAAGGCATTTATGATGCAAAGATTGAGCAGATAATTGACAATTGTACTGCAAGTTCAATTATTAAGGACGGCATTAACTCCGATTTAAGGGATTCTGTTAATGTAGTCAAGACAAATCTATCAGTAACCAATAAAACCCTTACAAAAGCTAACAACAAAGCCAATAAGTACCAAACGTTATTTTTTATATGCCTTGTGTTAATTGCAGGAATGGGATTTATCGTCTTTAAGCTACTCACCAAGGGGCGTTTTATTTGAAGTAAAGTTTTACAATTGTAAACTACGCCCGTCTTTTATAGATAGGTGTTTATGAGAACTAAATGAAGGCAAATCAATACAGCCAAAAGCTGAAAGAAAGAGTAGATGCCGTTAGCAAATTAAAAGAAGGTGTCAGCCTAAATGATGCTTTTGTAGAGCTACAATCTACTGATTTATTCGAGACGAAAGATTCATTAAGGAATTTTTTGAGAAGGCAGGAAAGTAAAAAATCTACGCATACCGCACTGGACGAAGAATGCCAAACGATAGGGATACCGACCGAGGATGTTGGTAATTATTGGTATAAAGGAGAACACTTTTCGATTCATGTAAAAAACAAAAAAGGTGATTTTTGGGAGCGTACCGAGGAATTTATTGAACGGATTAACGAAGTAGCACCCAAGTATGATAGGTACGTTAGAAAGCCCATTACCGACCCACACGCTTTAGTTTTAGATCCCGCAGACATTCACGTAGGAAAGTTGGCTTCTGCAACTGAAACGGGTGATGCTTATAACGTTGAGATAGCGGTGCAAAGGGTACGGGAAGGGGTAAACGGAATACTCCACAAGTCGGAGCCGTTCAACATTGAAAAGATATTTTTTATCATTGGTAATGACGTTCTGCATACGGACAATACAAAAAGAACAACGACAGGAGGAACGCCCCAAGACACGGACGGAATGTGGCATGAAAATTTCAATACCGCCCTTGATATGTACGTAGAAGCGATTGAAACGTGCTTGGTTGTATCGGATGTACAGGTAGTGTTTAATCCATCAAACCACGACTATCAAACGGGATTCTTTTTGGCTCAAACGATAAAGGCATTTTTTAGGAATAATGAAAATATAACGTTTGATGTTGGTATCAGTCATAGAAAATACTTTTTTTATGGAAGTAGCCTAATTGGAACAACCCACGGGGACGGAGCAAAGAATATAGACTTGCCACTATTAATGGCACACGAAGCGGGCGAAAGTTGGGTAAAATGCAAGCATAGGTATTTTTATGCTCATCATGTTCATCATAAAACCGTCAAAGATTACATGAGTGTAACCGTTGAATCATTGAGAAGCCCGAGCGGAACGGACAGTTGGCATCATCAAAAAGGGTACCAGTATTCAGCAAAGGCGATAGAGGGCTTTATACACTCAAAAGAGAATGGAAGAGTAGCAAGTTTAACGCATTATTTTTAATCAATATTTAACCACTATTAAAATGAAAAACGTATTATTATTCATTACCGCCTTTTGTTTGCTTATGCTATTTAGTGCCATTAGCCTAATTGTAGCGAGTGAAAAAGTTATTAGAGGGAAAGCATCAGATAGCTACTTTTTTGAGTCAGCTATCGCCATTGACGTACTTGGAAACGTGATGGGTCAGCATATCTGGAATTTTATTTTTATCCAAAATACAGGGTATCAATTTGGACACCGAGGGGAAACAATGTCTTCCGTTTTAGGGAAAAACCAACGGGATAATACC
>NZ_CBABQS010000170.1:0-3403 GCF_964672035.1 Arcicella sp. | reverse complement strand
TGGTTCTTCGTCAATTTTGGTGAAAAGTAAATATATTGTTTTATGTGAATTTATTCCAACCTTTAAAATGCTATTTTCAGTTAAATACCAGATATTCTTTCAAAAAGTATTTCTATGCAAAACGCCTAAATGATAGTCCTCACCAAATTTGTCGAGGAACCAATTTCGCTTCATGCTATAGCAATGGATGTAGCGTTCTGTAAAACCAAAACTGTTGTAAATAATCAATCATTTATCTAATGTCAATATTGACGAGATTAGAAATAAATTTTAGTTTGTTTTAAAAGTGAAAACTTGATTTTTTTATGGGAACTTTAAAACAAGTCCTCATTTGTATTTCTAACGCACCTAAAACCGGTATGGCAAAGGCTTGTTTCGGCAGTACATGTTGAAATACCACCAGTTTTAAATCCGTGACAAACCAATGGGTCGCAAAGAAAAGAGCCACCACGTTGATTTTTCTCTTTTGGTTTTTCTATTGAATTGTCGTTACACCATTGCCATACGTTACCTTCTATATCTACCAAGTTGAGTTTATTTTTACCAAAATACCCCACAGGAGAAGTAGTCAAAAAACCATCTTCAATGGTGTTTTTATCAGGAAAGTTACCTTGCCAAAAATTGGCTTTATATTGATTGCCTTCTTTGTAATTTTCGCCCCAAGTATAGGTGTTTTTTTCATTTTCATTTCCATTTTTTTGGGCTAATAAAAATTCTTGACTGGTGGGAAGTCGCTTTTTAGCCCACTTACAATAAGCAGTAGCATCATTCCAAGAAACTTGCGTTACGGGGTGATTGGAGGCGGCCTTGGGTTCATTTTTACCAAAAGGATATTCCCAAGTTGCCCCTTCAACCAAATTCCAAATACCAGTTTCAAAATCAAAAACACCAGCATTACCAAATTTTTCGGTTTGGGTCTTGAAATGTGTTTTTTCAATAAATTCGCTAAATTGGGCTACGGTAACTGGCGAAACATCCATCCAAAAATCTTTAATCTCTGCATTTCCTTTAACCAGCACCATTCCATTTTTTTCAATAGGCGGGTTATTACAGCTCGAAAATGAACCTATTAACAATGCCATTATAAAGCCATTTTTAAAATTTAGATTATACATTTGGTTTCATTAAAAAATTAAAAACTGTTTTTCAAAGAGTGCCTATTTTAAAGGCTTTTACTTTTTCTTTTTAGATTTTTCCCACTTTTTGATTATACCATCCATAATAATTTTTTCTACACCGAATACTTTACCTTTTTGGACTAATGGCATAAAATCATCAACGTATTTTTGGCTAATGGTTTCATTATCACCATATTGCTTTCTGAGGGCGTCAAGTTTCTGATGCATATCTTTCCTTATTTTGCCATATTTTTGGTCATTATAATAATTGTGCTGTTCATTGGGATCTTTTTTTCTATCAATCAATTCCCAGTAATTATTGTCAAAATAATAATGTATAAGCTTATAGTTTTTGGTGATGGCGGCATAGTGTCGGTTAACATTATGCTCTGAAGGATGCTCATAATAATGGTAATATACGGCATCTCTTTTCCAATTTTTCATGTTACCTGTTAGCACAGGCAACAAACTTTTACCCTGCATATCGGCAGGTTGCTTTACACCGGCTATGTCTAAAAATGTTTGAGCAAAATCAAGGTTCTGTACCAAGGCATCGGATTTACTACCTGCTTTGATGTGATTTCTCCATGAAATAAGTAATGGTGTTTTAAAACTTTGGTCATAGACAAAACGCTTGTCAAACCAGCCATGCTCACCCAAATAAAAACCTTGGTCAGAAGTATAAACAATGATGGTGTTATCCATTAAATTATTTGCTTCTAAATAGTCAAGCACTCGACCTACATTTTCGTCCACAGATTTGATAGTTCCGAGGTAATCTTGCATATATCTTTGGTATTGCCATTTAGCAAGGTCCTTATCTGTCATGGTTGGATACCGTTTTTTAAATTCATCCATAACAGGCTTATAGGCAGCATCAAAATTCGCTTTTTGAGGGGTATCCAACCTGCCAATTTCGGTTTTATACCTTATTTTATCCACGCCAATTTCCTTTAAACCTAATTCATCCATTATTTCAGGATTTACTTTGCTATCGCCTGCCCAGCCCATATTGCCATGTATGTTCATTTGGGCAACTTCGGCAGCGGGCATTCCTTCGTGTGAATCAAATAAAGTAGCTGGCTCAGGGAATTTTTTCTGGGTGAATGCTTTCATGTGCCTTTCAGCCATAAGCCATGAACGGTGCGGAGCTTTATGCAAATACATAAGCATAAAAGGCTTATCCTTTTTACGCTCTTTTTGAAGCCAGTCAAGCGTCATATCTGTTATAATATCTGTTACATATCCACTTACTTTGATGTTACCTTCCTGCTTAGTGATAAAATCTGGATTATAATAATTGCCTTGGTCGGGTAATATTTTAAACTGGTCAAAGCCTTTTGGACTATTTCCAAAATGCAATTTACCGAACATAGCCGTTTGATAACCAGCTTTTTGAAGTAATTGGGGAAAAGTGACGTTTGTGGTATCAAAAGCAGAAACATTATCAACCTTACCATTTTTATGAGAGTGTTTACCTGTAAGAATAGTAGCTCTGGATGGCGCACAAATGGAGTTGGTTACACAAGCATTGGTAAAAAGCATACCTTTTTTTGCAATTCTATCAATATTGGGGGTTTCAATAAGCGTATGGTCATAAGCTGAAATAGCCTGATAGGCATGGTCGTCCGACATAATAAACACTATATTTGGTCTTTTAGCATTTTGGGCTATGCAAGCATAGTTAAGAGCCACATTTACAAAAATTATTAAAAGAGTGAATACTTTCCAATAATTTTTTTGAGAGTACGGATTCAGCATAATAATATGTTGTTTTGAAAGTGTTCTGGGAAATTTACAAACATAAATATGTTAGGGAAATCATCAGACAGCAATATAGGAATTGTTTGTTCAAATAAATGATATGAGAATGGAATTATCAATAATCGGTGAAGAGTATTTTAGATTTAACAGCAGATTAAATACATTAACAAATATTATTTAGTTGACCTATCCTATAATTTACAATTTTGAATGATTTTTGTAGGGAATTAAGGATAAAAAATAAGATAATAGGTCTAATTCCATTACCCCAATGAGTATTGCGTTTAAAATGGTTCTTCGTCAATTTTGGGGAAAGCTGTATTTTTAGCTTAGTTTTGGCGGATGGAACAATCACTATTTTTACCTTCTGAGCTGGATTTTACGTTACTCAAATTTCAAAATACTACCACAAATATTGATTTCGAGGTGTGCAGCTGTCAAATTTCCAGTTGTTGTCCTCTGTGTCATACCATTAGCTTCAAAATTCATAGTAGATACGCACGAACGATTGGAGATTTGCC
>NZ_CBABQS010000169.1:0-3483 GCF_964672035.1 Arcicella sp. | reverse complement strand
TCCGAACGATACACGTAAGCCACAAAATGGTCGTCTCTATACCCATTCAACGATACATAAACAGTTCCTTCGTTGTGATTAGAAGCATTCACTCGACTCACCCAAAAATTTTGAGGTAAACCGTCCGAAATCTTCGTCCACGTGTAGCCGCCATCTTTTGAAATATGAATAAGTCCATCGTCCGTTCCCACGTATAAAAGCCCGAATTTCAACGGCGATTCGTCAATCGTGGCAATTGTTCCAAAAGGTACATCTCCTTCTTTTCCACCCTTAGTCAAATCGTTTGAAAGAGCCTTCCACGTTTCGCCTTTATCCAAACTTCTGAAAAAACGATTTCCGCCAAAATACAATACATCTTGATTATGTTTTGACAGTAAAATTGGGCTTTGCCAGTTGAAACGATTTTTAACTTCGCCAATTTCTTGGGGCATTTGCAAATATTTCTGAGAACCCGTTAACGTATTGACTTTGAAATAGTTACCAAACTGAAATCCAGTATAAGCCGTCTGATTGTCACGAGTGTCCACGGCAATTTGCATACCATCACCACCCATAATACGTTTGAAAGGATAAACTCCGCTGTCATACCAATCGTAATCTGGTTTATTCGTTGAAGGTCCAAACCACACGCCATTATCTTGCAAGCCAGCGTAAACATTATACGGTTTTGCCATATCAATTTGCACCGCATACAACTGTCCCACAGCGGGTGTATTGGCTTTAAACCACGTTTTTCCATCGTCATAGGTGATGTTAATTCCACCGTCATTTCCTAAGATTTGGTGCTTAGAATTGGTGGGATTTATCCAAACAATATGGTGGTCGGCGTGGGCATTATCCGCATTCATCGACTGGAAAGTTTTTCCACCATCGACTGATTTTACGATTTGAAATCCTGGAATTACAATTTTATCGGCATTATCGGGTGCCACGAAAACCGTTCCGAAATAATAGCCATAGGTATTAAAAACCCAATCTAAATAATCTTTGTGCGTGCGTTTCCAAGTTTTTCCTGCATCTTCTGAACGGTACACTTCTGCTCCCGTGATGGGCGTATCGAATAAATCATCATTGGCATTTTCGGTATATTTCACAATATCCAATACCTGAAATTTGCCCGTTTTCACATCTGCTTTCAAGGATTTTGCGGTGTATTTTTCGGGAAAACGTTTTTCGTCTAAATATTCTGATAATTTACTATCTTCCAAAGCCAAAAACTGTTCGTTTGTCATCGCTCTTAATTGCTTGGCATTCAAAGAATTATCTACTTTTTTCTTGCCATCATCAGGGCGGTTTTTCTGATTATCCAAAACTGCATACACGATATTTGGATTCTGTGGAGAAATGCCTACACCAACCCGACCGTTGCCTTCGCCCTGTGGAAAACCAGAGCCTTCGCCCGTGATATTTTGCCAAGTTTCACCACCATCAGTTGATTTATAAACGCCCGTAGTTTTGCCAGATTCTACAAAATTCCACGATTTACGTTTTTTATGCCATAAGCCTGCATACAAAACGTTTGGATTGCCCGGGTCGATAGATAAATCCACGCCTCCCGTATTTTCATCCACAAAAAGTGTCTGTTTCCAAGTCTTTCCACCGTCCGAAGTTTTGAATAATCCACGCTCTTTGTTGGGCGTATAAAGTTTGCCCAAAGCTGCTACCCAGATTGTATTTGGGTCGGTTGGATGCAAAATTACCTTTCCGATGTGTTGCGTTTCGCCCAAGCCTTTGTGTTGCCAAGTTTTGCCGCCGTCTTCACTTCTGTACATTCCCACACCTGCGTAAGACGAGCGAGATGAATTGGCTTCACCCGTACCAATCCAAATGGTTTTGCCCTTCGTTTTCCAGTCTACCGCAATGTCGCCAATCGTCATAACGGCCTCATTATCAAAGAGTGGAGAGAAGCTAATTCCATTATTTTCAGTCTTCCAAAGTCCGCCCGAAGCATAAGCCACGAAGAATTCAGTAGGGTTTTGATTATTGACATCCACATCAACCACCCGACCCGACATCACGGTTGGACCAATTGAACGAAACTTTACATTATTAACTAATGATTTCATTTCCAAGGCTTTACGTTGGTCAAAAGCCTTCATGCGCTCGGTTGCGGAGGTGAAGTTGAGTTGTTGGATTGTTGAGTTGTTGGATTGTTGGTTGGGCTTTTTCTTTTGGGCGTTTACTGAGAGCGCTATTGCCAAAGTGAAAAAGAGTAAGTATTGTTTTTTCATTTTTTGTGATTTTAGGTTGATGATGTTGTAAAGATAATTGGAATGTGGATTAGTTGAGAAAAAAACGTAATTTGAGTTTTATTTAAAAATTCGTCAATTCTCTTAAATGCAATATTTCTTAATTTTGTTAGCCTTCCTTTGCGGAGCAGTTTTTCCAACGCAGGCGGGGCTAAATACAAAAATGGCTAAATTTGTGGGACATCCCGTTTTAGCCGCTTTTCTATCTTTTCTCACGGGTTTAATTGGCTTAATGATTTATGCCGCCATTGCCCGAATTCCTCTAAATTTAATGAGCCAATGTCGAAATGCTCCCTGGTATGTTTGGTTAGCGGGGCTGATGGGGGCTTTTTATGTGAGTATGGTTATTGTGTTGATGCCTCGATTAGGCGTTGCGTTAACTTTCGGATTGATTGTGGCGGGACAAATGGTCGTTTCAATTACGATGGATCACTACGGAATTTTGGATGCTCCCGTGCGTGAAATCTCTTTGGGAAGAATTATCGGAGCCTTATTTTTAGTAATTGGCGTAGTGTTAATACGTAAATTCTAATTGTAGAAAGCATTATGGCAAGCAGAAAATGGAACATAGATGAACCCGCAATGCAATTGGGATGCCTTCGGCAACACGGATTTTCACGGATTTTTAAAAATACATTAGTTTAATTTTTTGTGCACTTCAATTTATCGTTAGCATAAAAATATTTGTGGACCCAAAAGTAACTTGCACACTAAAAAATCCGTGAAAATCCGTGTTGCGTAGCATTTGTGTCATCAGTATGCCATTTTCTATATCGAAATATTTTATGACGAAAATGAAATTTTGCCCGCAGTGTGGCAAACCACTTGAATTGAAATTTAGAGATGACCGTGACCGTCTGCAATGCACCGATCAAAGTGCTGAATGTGGCTACGTTTTTTGGAATAATCCTACGTCCGTAGTAGCGGCAATTGTCGAACACGAAGGCGATATTATTTTGGCTCGTAATGCTGCTTGGCCCGAAGGCTGGTTTGCCCTCATCACAGGATTTTTGGAAGCTGGCGAAACACCCGAAGAAGGTGTTTTGCGGGAAGTGAAAGAAGAATTAAACCTCGATGGTGAAATCGTGGAATTTGTGGGCTTATACGAATTTCACCGCATGAACCAACTCATTATTGCCTATCATGTACGAGCCAAAGGCGAGATAAAACTTAGCGAAGAATTAATTGATTACAAACGTCAGAAAGACCACGAAATCCGCCCGTGGGCATTGGG
>NZ_CBABQS010000168.1:0-3563 GCF_964672035.1 Arcicella sp. | reverse complement strand
TCTGAATATGCTTTGACAGGAGCCATTTTTGCTCAAGACCGTTACGCTTTGGATATAGCCAATAAAAAGTTGGTCAATGCCGCAGGTAATTTTTACATAAATGATAAACCAACGGGAGCAGTAGTAGGTCAACAACCATTTGGAGGAGCAAGGGCATCAGGTACAAACGACAAAGCCGGTTCAATGTTGAATCTTCTACGTTGGGTTTCTCCCAGAACTATTAAAGAAACTTTAGTATCGCCAGTTGATTATAAGTATCCGTTTTTATCAGAATAGAATTAATTAAAAAGCCCTAAATCTAATTAGGGCTTTTCTCCTTTTAAATCTTAATTCTTAACCAACTAATCTATAAAATCCTGCGTAACTTTATCTCCCTTATAAATCTTATCAATCGTCTCTCCTGAAGTTTTTTTTAATTTATAAAATCAACTTTTAAAATATTAAGGTGAGTAAAATTGCTTTTTTCATGCTTTTGGGATAAGTTTAACGTTCATAACAAAACAAAGAATTTCAATCTTGAAAGACAAATGGTTTAACATCTTTTAGAAAATATCAACATGGAAAACACAAATTTCAAAGCCCTTCAAATTACAGAAAATGTCGAGAAACAGTATTTAAGGGAAATAATTCAACGCCAGATTTCAGATTTACCATCGGGAGAAGTCTTAGTTCGGGTGCATTACTCCGCTCTAAATTATAAAGATGCGTTATCTTCAGTTGGTAATAAAGGCGTTACTCGCAATTACCCACACACGCCAGGTATTGATGCCGCAGGATTTGTTGAAGCCAGTGAATCATCTGATTTTAAAGTGGGCGATGAAGTTATCGTTACAAGTTATGATTTGGGTATGAATACTTCTGGTGGATTATCTGAGTATATCCGTGTGCCTGCTCGTTGGGTTGTGGCTATGCCTACTGGCTTGTCTATGCGTGAGGCAATGATAAACGGAACGGCTGGATTTACGGCAGCAATGTGTATAAATGCTTTGATTAACAATGGATTATCTCCCGAAAAAGGAAAAGTTTTAGTAACGGGTTCGACGGGTGGTGTGGGAATTTTGGCCGTTGCGATGTTAAAAAAATTAGGTTTTGAAATAACAGCCGTTACTGGAAAACCTGAAGCTCATGAGTTTTTAAGTAAAGTTGGAGCTAATGAAATTATATCGAGGGAAGCTCTGGATGATAAATCTGGGCGTCCATTGTTAAAATCAGTTTATGCGGGCGTGGTAGATACTGTGGGTGGAAACATTTTGGCAACGGCATTAAAATCATTAAATTACAGCGGAGCAGCGGCCATTTGTGGTTTAGTAGCCTCATCTGATTTACCTACGTCCGTATTGCCTTTTATCCTTCGAGGTAATTCTTTATTCGGGATCGATTCAGCTGAATGTCCGATGCCTTTACGGAAACAAATTTGGCAAAAATTAGCCACAGATTACAAACCCGTTGATTTAGAATTATTGGTTACTGAAATTACCTTGGAAGAAGTCCCAAAGAAATTAGACTTGATGTTGAAAGGTGGAGCGATGGGAAAATATTTGGTAAAGGTGAAATAAAAAATAATTAGTTTCAAAAAATCACTAAATCTACCATGATAAGTACATACTAAAGTAAAATAAAGAGTATTTTTAAGCCATTATAAATACTCTTTATTGAAATTTTATGCAAATTTACGTATATTCAATAACAATTTATAAACTTATTTAATGACTTTCATGTTCTATTACCATCTTGATTATGAAGCTATTAAGTTGATTATTATATTTGTGAAAATATTATAGCATATTATTCATAACCACCAAAAATCCCGCCGATGAAAAACATGCCAATCATGCTAACATCCGACTCTGTTGATATGTTAGTGGCGAATATCGCCGAAGAATTACTAAAAGGTCACAACACTTACAAGTCTGAGACCGCAGCCCTGAAAAAGAAAATTAAAATCGGAATGTTGAGAACATTTTCTTATCAGGAGTCAATTCAAAATCAGCAACATAGAGTTGCTTAAGTAGATGAATACCAGAACCTTACCGCCATAAGGTTTTATATGCCATTCTTAGATAGCTACCACTATTATATTTCCTCTTGTAGTACCTTCTAATAACCTTCTCCTCATTTTTCTATTTTTAACCTTCTTACTGTTTTAACGCAGATAATAGATTCATAAAAATCAACCTACAATACTATCACAATTTAAGTATTGAAGAGAATATTTGCTGTATAATAATTGCAGTTTTCATTAGCACTATCAAAAAGTGGTAAACAAAGTAGAATTGCTTTAAGAACCTTAAATGTAATATTTATGAAAACGATGGCATTTGTGGAAAATATAAAATATCAACTCACCAAAATTAGACTTTAATAAGAATTAATAAAATTATATATTTTACCCGCCACAAACATAATAGGTGATCACATTAGCATGTGATTTTTGATGTTTCACCTTATTACATAGTCTTCATAACAGAATGCATTAAATTCATATAATTATATTCATGGATGAATTAATTATGAGTATGCAATTAGTCAGATTATTTGGTGGAATTTTTTGTCTATCATAAGTAATTTTATACTTCTCCAAAAACATCATAAACCTAATTTAGATAAATCTTCATAGGTTCTTGTTGTTCTTATATTTAAAATGGTGCTTAAGCCTGTGTTTACCAAAAGGAACACATTCTGTATAGAAGATCATACCATAAAAATCTAAATAACATTTATGGTTACTTCTTTATGTTTTCGAAACGGAATTAGTACAAGTACTTACTATCTACTTTTTAAAATACTATTTTAAAATAACGACATTACTACCAAATAATAATATATGTCTTAACATTTTATAGAAAAATTATAAGTAATGGATAAGCATAAGCATAAGTCTTCTTATTCTAATAATAGCAGTCTTTTACAATTTGAATCTACGCCCCATGTCTTCTCATCAGTGAACTCTTTTCTTTGATAAATAGTGTAGTTAAATAATTACTATTGCTTAAAGTTGCAAATCCTTCTACTTGTCACAGTCTTTATTGAGGGTATATTATTAAAGTTGAGGATAAGATTGCCTAAAGTGGAGGTGGATGTTGTATTTGTTGATTGATGGTAATAGTATTGAGTCCTGTGAGGTAATTTTTGGTTGGGATTTTGGTTTTGTGGGATTGTATTAATTGGGGAAATAATTGTTTTTTGTATTATTGGTGTTTTGGGGATGTTTAATTGGGATAATTTATCAGATTTTTTTTTTTTTACAAGTATGGTGATTTTCAATTGATTAGGAGATACTTTCAAAGATTTTCATTTTTTTTTGCTTTAGAGTTTGGTGGTTTAGAAATAAACCTGCAACTTTGCACTCCCAAACAACGAAAGAGGGTTAGGGAAAATGGGATTAGGTTATTATTTAGGGGTAAGCGTTTAGGTGTTTGCTACATTAATTGGGTCAAAAAGTTGGCTTAATTGGAAGAGTTCTTTGAGGTATTGGTAGAGAAATAGAGAGAATAAGATATTCAAGAAACGGGTTGTGTCGTTATGGTTCTTTTATATTATATAGAGGGCATGATAATACAATT
>NZ_CBABQS010000167.1:0-3600 GCF_964672035.1 Arcicella sp. | reverse complement strand
AAACCTGTTTCTTCCAAAGGATAATTGTATCCACCTGGCGCTTTTCCCACCCTCGATTCTAAATCTAAACGCCCCATACACTTCATAATGCGGAGACATTCACCCAAAAATGGGTCAAGTTTTGTGAAACATTCAATGGTTTTATTCAATAAATCTTCGCCACCTTTGAACGGATGCAAAGCAGGACGACCTTCCGTATCAACCGCTCTATCCCAAGGACGAAGTTCATCCAATTTCAAAGCGTTTTTACGTTCTTCCATTAATTCGTTCAGAATCGGAACGACGGTTTCTGCAACGGCTTCGTGGAAAACAAAACAGTCTTTGGCAGTATAATCAAAGCGTTTTAATGCTGCAAAAGTATAATCTCTAAAATTCTCAAAACCTGCATTTACGGCTACTTGGTTACGTATTTTGGTCAGTTTATTGAAAATTTCATCTACTTTTTCATGGTCAGAATAACGTCTTTCTTGGACGATGTGATAAACTGATTCACGCAAAGAACGGTCGGTATTTTCCAAGAAAACACTGGCTTGTTGCAGCGTTTTCACTTGTCCGTCAATCTCAACGGTCATTCCGCCCGTAATTCCCTGATATTCACTCGAAAGATTTTGGATTTCGGTAAACAAGGGAATATTCTCATTTCTAAAAATCTCCGTTGATTTCTTCATTCCTCTGATAGTAATATCGAAGCCCGAATCAGTTAATTCACTTAAAAATGGATTTTCGAGTGTTTTTTGATTTAGAACATCATCATATTCAGCCAATTGCGGTTGTATTTCTCCTATGAATTGGTCGAAATGAGCTTTAATTTCTTTATCGGAAGTATCACAAGTCATTTTGATATAACGCCAAGCGAAATTCTCAGAAAGATAACTTTCCAATTCAGAACGGTCGGCAAAAAACTTACGTAAATCTTCCGCATTTTCGATGGTACGTTTTACTAAATTTTCGTAAAAAGGCTTAACGCTTTCCCAAGTTGTGAGTTCAAATTCTTCGCCCAAAAATTGACGCACGGGCGGGGTGGTGGATATGGTTTCTTGCATTTTTTTATTTTTTCATTTTTACAAAGATAAGCAATTATCAAAACGCTAAAAAACGTAACTTTGTTCTATGCAAACTACTCACAAAATCCATTTTTCGCTTGCTCAGCAAATGCAAGAACTTTCTGATTCCTCGGTTGATTTGGTCGTTACATCACCACCTTATCCAATGATAGAAATGTGGGACGACATTATGAATAGACAAGATGCTAATATTCAAGAACTTATAGCTCAAAATAAAGGTGCAGAGGCTTTTGAACTAATGCACCTTGAATTGGATAAAGTTTGGAATGAAGTGAATAGAGTAGTAAAGAAAGGTGGTTTTGTTTGCGTAAATATTGGTGATGCTACTCGTACTTTGGGCGAAAATTTCAACCTTTTTGCTAATCATGCACGTATAATTTCGCATTTTGTCAGCATGGGATTTACCAATCTTCCAGAAATTATTTGGCGAAAACCAACCAACTCTCCCAACAAATTTATGGGTTCTGGAATGTTACCCGCAGGGGCTTATGTAACGCTTGAACATGAGTTTATTTTAATTTTCAGGAAAGGAGGCAAACGTATTTTTAAAAGTGATGCTGAAAAATTAAAAAGACAACAAAGTGCTTTCTTTTGGGAAGAACGAAATATCTGGTTTTCAGACCTTTGGACATTAACAGGCACAAATCAAAAGCTAAATAACAAGAATTCCAGAGAGCGTAGTGCGGCTTATCCCTTTGAATTAGCCTATCGTTTAATCAATATGTATTCAGTAAAAGGAGATGTGGTTCTTGACCCATTTTTAGGAACAGGTACAACCTCATTGGCAGCTTTAGCAACTGGAAGAAATAGCGTAGGTTATGAAGTTGATAAACATCTTTCTGAGACAATTTTTGAAACGCTTTCATCTGAAAAAATCAATCTTTTAAATAATTTGATTAAAGAAAGACTTAATAACCATCTTGATTTTGTACAAAAACGGTTAGCAACCAAAGAAGATTTTGATTTCAAACACTTTAACGAAAATTACAAGTTTCCAGTGATGACAAGCCAAGAAGTCCAATTGATGATAAATTTTATAATGGATATTCAAAATATTGATAATCAAATTGTTGCAAAATATTCTGAGATTCCAGAGATGTCTTTTGATTATGTTAAAACGGTGGTAAAGAAATCAAAACAACAAGAATTAGCTTTCTAAAAATCAAATTCTATTACAATACCGTCCTTCTTTTTGTCATAAAAAATTATATCAACATTAATATTTTCTAAAAGATGATTTTGGGTTTTGTAAGTAATTGGTTTTATGCTGACAGCAAGTGTATCAATGTATCCATCAATACCTTTACTTTCTTCTTCTTTTGTACTGAATTTATAGGTAGTCTCCTTAACTTCAGCCACTTTTTTCAAGATTGCTTCTTGAAAATTAAGCCCTGCGAAAGTCTTATTCAAGATTAAATCTTCGACCCATTCACGGATTAAATTTTTGTCAATTAATTCGATTGATTTTTTGAAAGTCTCAACCATTTCAAAAACCTTATTAGTGGCATTATCAATTGCATCAGGGTAACGTTCTTGATACCAAATAGCCCATTCTTCAAACGTTTTTCCTTCAAACTCTTGAATCAAATCACTCATTTGACCTACTATTTTGGGGCGTGTTCCTTGTGCATTACTATTGGCAAGGTTCATTAACTGAGTGGTGTATTTTGGAAAAATTATTTCTTTTTCAGTGAGTAGATGTTGCACCTCGGCATTAGGTATTTTGATTTTCATAGATTTTCAAATAAAGTTGATAGTGTAATATTTAAAGCATTAGCAATTTTCTCAAGATTAATAATTGAGACATTTCGTTTCCCTTTTTCAATACTCGAAATATAGGTTCGGTCAAGTTCACACAAATCCGCAAAAGCTTCCTGACTGAGATGTTTTTCTTGCCTCAATTGCCTAATTCTATTTCCTATTTTTTCTTTAATATTCATTTTGTAAAACTATAATTATGATGAGTATATATCAACGGACTATGAATCACATCAATGAAAATATTTTCATTATTTTAATAGAAAAACGTACCTTTACAATTCAATCAATCACGTAAAAAAATGCCCCTCACCAAAGAACAAGTCCTAAAACAATACTACGGATACGATAAATTCAGACCGCTTCAAGCGGATATAATTGATTGGGTTTTATATGGACAAGATGCGATGGTTTTGATGCCGACCGGTGGTGGAAAATCGGTGTGTTTTCAAGTTCCTGCCCTCATAATGCAGGGATTGACTTTAGTTATTTCGCCTTTGATTGCCCTGATGCACGACCAAGTGCAAGCTCTCAAAGCCAACGGAATTCCTTCGGCATATTTAAACTCTTCTTTGGACGGAAATCAACAATCTATCATAGAACGTCAAGTACGGGCGGGTGAATTGAAATTGTTGTATATTTCTCCCGAAAAATTATTTACACAAGGCTATTTAGACTGGATTAAATCGTTAAATATCAGCCTATTTGCCATTGACGAATCGCACTGTGTGTCTACTTGGGGACATGATTTTAGACCTGAATACACTAAATTGCACGT
>NZ_CBABQS010000166.1:0-3644 GCF_964672035.1 Arcicella sp. | reverse complement strand
GATACTCTCAAAAATGCGGCTGATAATATTGTGATTGCTTATGACGCAATCGGCAATAAAAGTCCGTTTGGAGATGGATTAGCTTTTATTCTGCCAATTCGTAGATTAGCTAATACCGAACTTTACCGAGAGAATGATAAGTTACGGGTGGAACTTTTATCCATTACCGAGGCTCATTTTGATTTTTGGTTGCTATTACGTCAAGAATTAAATAATGCTGGTTTGTTTGCCAGACCAGCCTCACGTATTCCTTCAAATGTTACGAACATTAATGCAAATTCTGCCAAACAAGCTACTGGTTGGTTTGGAACATCAGCAGTGAGTTCGATGGAAGTGAAAATTGATAAAACAAAGGCTGTCAAGGAATTTAATGATTAGACTTTTTTGAATTATAAAAAAAGGACGGATATTATTCGTCCTTTTTTCTTTTCAATCAAATTTACTGCTATTTATAGTTGCTAAATTTAACCTAAATAATACAAATTATTGCGGATGAAGAGCTACTGAAAAATTGTAAAAAAGGTTGATATAGCTAATTTTACAATTTTTTCTTGGGAATTTTTAGGATAATTATGATTTAATCCTCAATTTATGTGTTTAGCAAACGGTAAGTTTTTTATGAGCAAAAAAACTTATATTTGTCAGGGGGAAAGATAAATATTAGTAAAACTCAATATTTTTATCCGCTATACTATAACCAAAATTTATAAAAATGTCTTTATCAGCTTCCAATAAAATTTATCTTGTCAAAGAATCAATTTTCAAATTAGCCAATTTCTCCTCCGAAGAATGGGATTTTTATCAGCGTATTATTGATGAAGTTTCGTTTAAAAAGAAAGAATTTTTAACCCAAAAGGAGGATATTGAAAAATATGCTTATTTTATTTTAGAAGGAGCCGTAAAATACGAAGCGACAACGAACGAAGGGAAGCAGATTTGCGTAGATTTGGGCTTTCAAGGGAATCTTGTCAGTTCATTTGCTTCCTGTTTGGCTCAACGCCCATCGGGAATTGCAATTCAAGCCGTTACGAATGTCAAAGCATTCCGTTTGCATTATCCTCCTGTGTTTGAACTATTAGAAACTTCTAAAAATGCAGAACGTTTTCACCGTTTGATTGCTGAACAACTATACATTCGTGAAACCCGCAGAACTTATACATTAATTTCAAAATCTGCCGAAGAAAGGTACTTGCATCTTCTTGAAAATCAACCAGATGCGTTGCGTTTAATCCCAATTAAAGATTTAGCTTCCTACTTGGGAATTCATCCAGATAGTTTGAGTAGAATACGGAATTTAATAAAAGGGTAAATAATTATGAATGATTTAGGAAGAATGCTATCATATAAGTTTGAGTATTTTCAAGATGTGCTTTTACTTTATTTCAACTATTCATAACTCATCATTCATCATTTTTTCCTACTTCTCGGATGAAATTCAACAATGGTTTGCTGTAAATATTCACGGTCGAGGTGAGTGTAAATTTCCGTTGTAGTAATGGATTCATGCCCCAACATTTCTTGAACTGCCCGCAAATCTGCCCCGCCTTCAATCAAATGGGTAGCAAAAGAATGCCTAAAACTATGCGGACTAATTGTTTTTTGAATTCCCACCCGAGCTACTAAGTCCTTGATTATCAGGAATATCATTACCCGAGAAAGTTTATTTCCTCTTCTGTTTAAAAAAACATGATTCTCCGCTTCGGGTTTAATTTCTTGCTGATTTCTAATCGTTTCTAAGTAAATTTTTAAATAATGCAAAGCATCTCTGCCGATGGGAACGAGCCTGACTTTATCACCTTTTCCAATAATTCTGATAAAGCCAATATCAAAAAAACACTCCGTTAATTTCATCTCTACTAATTCTGAAACCCGCAAACCAGAACTATAAAGTACCTCTAAAATGGCCCGATTGCGAGTACCTTCGTTAGTTGAGAGGTCAATAGCATCCAATATTTTTTCGATTTCGGGAAATGTTAGAGTAGCGGGTAATTTTCTGCCGATTTTAGGCGAAACAATCAAAGCCATTGGGTCATTTTTAATAATATCTTCTAATAAAAGATACTTAAAAAATGACTTCAATCCCGATAGCATTCGAGCCTGAGAAGTGGTTTCAAGCCCTAATTCACCAATATAATAAAAGAAATTAAAGATGTGTTTATCCGTAACGGTTTCTGGCTGAATATCTAATTCACCCGCAATTTCAAGGTATTCCCAAAGCTTCCCGACATCACGCAGATACGCCTCAATCGAATTTTCGGAAAGAGAACGCTCCAAAGTGAGGTAGCTTTTGAAATTTTTTAGATAGCTTTGCCAATTCATTGGGGATTGGGGTTAGGGATTGGGAACTGGGAAATTAGGGATTAAGTAATTAGGGGTTAGGATAAGTAAAAGCAAAGATACTTTATTATTGTTTTTTAACCATAAAAGACTACCTTGAAATTAATTAACCAATCTCAAGATCTCTATAAGACTAAATGCCTAATCTCTAATTCCCAACCCCTAACTCCTAAAACCATGTCAAAGAAAAAAATAATCATTATCAATGGTCCAAATCTTAACCTTTTGGGCAGACGTGAACCCGAAATTTATGGTCATCAGACTTTTGAACAGTATTTTGAGGTGTTGAAAGATAAATATTCTGAAATAGTAGATTTAGAATATTTTCAGTCGAACCACGAAGGTCATTTAATTGATAAAATTCATGAAGTAGGTTTTTCGTACGAAGGAATTGTGTTGAATGCAGGGGCATTTACGCACTCATCCATTGCCATTGCCGATGCTATTGCGGGCGTAAAAACGCCTGCCGTTGAGGTGCATATATCCAATGTATATGCCCGTGAAGAATTCCGCCACCATAGTTTTTTAAGTAAAAATTCAATTGGAATTATCATTGGCTTTGGATTGAGAGGCTATGATTTTGCGATTCAAACTTATCTTTGAAAATTAACAGTTATCAATTTATAATTGACAATTAAGGAATACGAAGAATGGATGAAATTTTTCGAAATTAGACTTAATTGTTAATTATTGATTATCAATTATCAATTGAAACTATGACTTTCTACCCAGGACCTTCAAAGGTTTATCCACAAGTTGCTCAATATCTGCAAGATGCTTTTGCAGAAGGGATACTTAGCGTCAATCATCGTAGTCCTGAATGTATGGAAATTACTCGTGGGGCGATTGAAGGTTTACACGAAAAACTCAATATTCCTGTTGATTATCACGTCTATTTTATTTCTTCGGCAACGGAGGCTTGGGAGATAATTACCCAATCATTGACCCGTCAGAAAAGCCTTCATTTTTACAACGGAGCCTTCGGAGAAAAGTGGGCTGATTATGCAGAAAAGTTAGTTTCAGAGGTTGAAAGAATCCCTTTTGAACTCAATGAAGTGCCTGAATTACAAGGATTTAATAATTTCAAAGATGTTGTTTGTATTACTCAAAACGAAACGTCAAACGGTACGCAAATAAAGGATTTAGCACCATTCAGAAAGGCTTTTCCAGAAGCAATTATTGCCGTTGATGCAACTTCTTCTTTGGGTGGAATTGAATTAAATTTTAATGATGGAGACGTTTGGTTTGCCTCCGTTCAAAAGTGTTTTGGACTTCCTGCGGGTATGGCAATCATGATTTGCTCACCC
>NZ_CBABQS010000165.1:0-3671 GCF_964672035.1 Arcicella sp. | reverse complement strand
CATCCCGAAGCATATACCATTTGGATGGCAGGTGGAGGCGTAAAAAAAGGCTTCACCCACGGCGAAACGGACGAATTAGGTTATGCAGGTGTAAAAGGAAAAACCCACGTCCACGATCTCCAAGCTACTATTTTACATCTTTTAGGTTTAGACCACGAACAATTAACCTACCAATTTCAAGGCAGACCTTTCCGTCTGACGGATGTGTCGGGGAAGGTGATTCGGGAGGTATTGGCGTAACACTTTCTAAATACAGGTTTTTCTCCTTTTAAATTTTTTTCTTTTTAAATTGTATTATTTTAATAAATTTCCTGATTTAATAAATTTTTGAATAAAAACTATTGTTAATTTATAGATTAAGTATAATATTTACAAAAAAATAGTCAAGCGAACGTAAGTATCGCTTTTATTTCAATTATTTAATCTACTAATATTATAGATTAAATAGATTAATAAACTCTAACATAATTTTCAAGATGCTAAACGTAAATAAAATCAACATGAAACAAATTTTAATCTCCTCATTCCTAATTGTGGCACTTATACTGCCTTTCACTAATTTGGCACAGGATAAACCCATCATTAATGCTACCGTTTCGGGGAAAGTCGTAGATGCTCGTACCAACGAAATTTTGATTGGAGCAACTGTATCTATTAAAGGAACTACCAACGGAGCTTCAACCGATGCAAATGGGGAGTTTGCCCTTCTCACAGGACAAAAACTTCCTTTTACCCTAATTGTATCCTTCGTAGGTTATCAAAAAAAAGATGTTCTTATCAACACCGATAAAATAGAAATTGCTATCGAAGAGAATACTAATCAACTTTCAGATGTGGTGGTTACTTCACGACGCAGACAGGAATCAGTACAAGATATTCCCATTCCGATTTCCGTAATTCGAGGGGCAGCGGCAGAAGATGCAGGAGCTTTTAATCCCAATCGTTTGAAAGAATTTATTCCCTCAGTGCAACTTTACTCTTCAAATGCTCGTAATACAACGCTCAATATCAGAGGTTTAGGTTCATCATTTGGACTAACTAATGATGGAATTGACCCAGGCGTGGGCTTTTACGTTGATGGAGTTTATTATGCCAGACCCGCTGCTACTTCCTTAGACTTTGTGGATATTGATAGAGTTGAGGTGCTTCGAGGTCCGCAGGGAACACTTTTTGGTAAAAATACCACAGCAGGAGCTTTTAATATTACTACCAGAGCTCCCAGTTTTACGCCAGGAGCCAGTTTTGAAACCAGTTACGGCAATTACAATTACATTCAAGCCAAAGCATCTGTTACGGGACCATTGAGCAAAAAATTAGCCGCTCGAGTTTCTTTTTCAGGAACGCAGCGAGATGGAACAATTTATAACATCACTACACTAAAACCCGTAAATACCATTAACAATTTAGGGTATAGGGCTCAATTGCTTTATACACCAACCGAGAAAATTAACATTACTTTAGCGGGTGACAACGCTCGTCAAAGACCCGATGGCTACGCAACGGTGGTGGCTGGCGTGGTAACGACCAAACGTGCTGCTTACCGACAATTTAATAATATCATTGCTGACCTCGGTTATAAATTACCATCTACCAATCCTTTCGAAAGAGTAACTGATGCAGATACACCGTGGCGAGCAAATAACGATTTTGGGGGCGTATCGCTTAATATTGATGCAAAAATTGGGTCGGGAACACTTACCTCAACAACCGCTTGGCGTTATTGGATTTGGGACCCGTCAAACGATAGAGATTTTACGGGGCTTCCCGTATTAACCAAGTCGAGTGGTAATTCAAGACATAAGCAATGGACACAAGAAATTCGTTATGCGGGACAATTTTCTGATAAACTAAGCGGTGTTTTGGGTGTCTTTTTAATTGACCAAGACCTCACCTCAGACCCCGTTCAAACCGAAGAATCGGGTGCTGCCCAATGGAGATTTTCCCAAAGTTCAACTTCTGCTTTATGGAAAACCCCAGGATTCTTTGATGGATTTGGTACAAAAACCACCTCAAGATTACAAACCTTAGGAGCAGCCGTATTTAGTCAAATTGATTGGTCAATTTCCGATAAGCTACACTTATTACCAGGCATTCGTTTTAATTACGATAAAAAAGATGCAGACTACAAACGTGAAACTTACGGAGGTTTGCAAACGACTGACCCCGCTTTATTGGCTTTGAAAAATGCGATTTATACCAATCAGGCTTTCAAATTTAGCGTTGAAGAAAACAATTTGTCAGGTCAAATAACGCTATCCTACCGCCCCAACAAAAAGGTTAATTCATTTGCCACTTATTCAACAAGTTACAAACCCATTGGGGTGAATCTTGGGGGTCTGCCAACGGCAAATGGGGCAATTTTGATTGATTTAGCCAAAGTAAAACCAGAATATGTAACGCATTATGAAGTGGGAATCAAAACCAGACCAACGCCCCAATCTACTTTCAATGTAACGGTTTATAACACTGATATTAAAGATTACCAAACGCAAGTGCAAACGGCGGAAGTGGGCGTAAACCGAGGATATTTAGCCAATGCTGAGAAAGTAAGAGTACAGGGGGTGGAAGTTGATGGAAATATTAAAGTTGGCAATCATTTATCTTTGAACGGAGCAGTTTCCTACACCGATGGCAAGTATGTTTCCTTCGTAAATGCCCCCGTTCCCCTCGAAGAAACGGGTGGTGAATCAGCTTTCAAAGATATTTCGGGCGGAGATTTACCGGGGATTTCAAAATGGGCTGGGTCGTTCGGAGGAGAATACACTGGAGCGGGTAAATTCATCAGTTTAAAGGGTAATTATTTTGTGGCTCTTGATGCTTATTATCGTTCATCGTTTTCATCAAGTGCCTCACCTTCACAGTTTTTGAATATTGATGGATACGCACTTTTGAATGGCAGAGTGGGCTTTAGAGCTTCCAATGGTATATCAATTTTAGTGTGGGGGCGTAATCTTTTGAATAAAGATTATTTTGAACAGTTATTGCCCGCTGCTGGAAACGCTGGACAATATGCCGCCGTATTGGGCGACCCAGGAACTTATGGAACTACTTTAAGATATACTTTCTAAACGCTGCTAAATCGTTAAAATTAATACAAAATACTTTTACACAACCTGCTAACCTAAATAACTTGGAGAAAAATCACGTCGCTGAGTGGTAAGGCGAAGGTTCGCAAAACCTTTTACAACAGTTAGAATCTGTTCGTGATTGCATTTTACGGCAATAATTAGAAGTATGGAAAACTACAAATTTTTAACTATTCCAGGTTTAGGTAGCTCGGGTTCAGAACATTGGCAGAGTTTGTGGGAAAAGCAATATCCCGAAAAATTCCACCGTGTCGAGCAAATCAGTTGGGATTTGCCCATTTGCCATCAATGGGTTGAAAAATTGGATGATGAAGTGAGAAAACTAAGCAAACCGACTTATCTAATCGCTCATAGCTTAGGCTGTCTCACGGTGGTTCATTGGGCAAATAAATATACCTCTGAAATGGTGAAAGGGGCTTTTTTAGTAGCTCCTCCTGATGTTGAAAATTCAAGACGATTAAGTTTTACTGAAGGTTTTAATCCGATTCCTAAGTTCAAATTACCCTTTAAAGGGGTGGTAATTGCCAGTACAACCGACCAATATTCGAGTATCGAAAGAGCTAATGAATTTGCTTTTGCGTGGGG
>NZ_CBABQS010000164.1:0-3747 GCF_964672035.1 Arcicella sp. | reverse complement strand
CCGATTATCAATTTCAGAATTTTTGATTTTCACATAATCATCTGGTGAAATTCTAATCTTTGTCGAATAATCTTTTTGTATGCGATTGTGAGTAATTCTTAATTTGATAATGCCGTTTCCATCAACGGATTTACGACTGTCAAGAAAGGTTGTTGCGGTTGCCATGATATTGTATTTTTCTAAGTTGGTGCAATGAGAGTAAAGTTTAGTCTCATTGCAAGTCTCACTACAAATATACAAGATTAACACATATTAGCAATAAACAGAAATAAAGTATTTTATCTAAGTAGTTGAAATACAGCATTTTAAGATAATAATAATAAATAGAAATAAATAGAAATAGGGGTATGGCTATGACTCATAATCAGTAGGTGCTTGGTTCGATTCCAAGTGGGCCCACAATGTAAATTATTGAAAATCAAGGAGTTACATTCATTTGTAACTCCTTTTTATTTAGAAAAAATTTGCTGGTTTACACAGAGTTTACACAAACACCCTTTTTATTAGGTTAAATTCAAAGTTTGAAGAGTCTTAATTTTTTTTTCATTTTAACAAAAAATTTTAAAGATTAGGGATTAGGCTGATTTATTTCCCTTCAGTTTATACAAATTCTTCTTTTCCATTCCATGTTCTTCCCCACCCTCTTTCTAAAATCATTTGGTCTTATTACATTAAGTCTTCCCTTCATTTCTATTAATGACTTGAGGGATAAAATCCAGAAAAGAATTAGACGCTCTTTTGAAAAATTGACGTATTATTTCGAAGTATAATGTCCATTAAAGCTTTATTTGGTTTCGTCCTCTCTACTCAACAGTTTATCACCATTTATTAAAGTTAAGGTAGGATTTGCTTGGAAATGGACTATATTTAACTATAATTTTATAATATTTATAAATTTCTTCTAAATTAAAAATATTATAGACATGATTATTGAAAAAGAAACCCGGATCATTGATTTGACCGTTGAGCAATTATCTAAATTAATTGCTGACTCATTCGTCAATTCCCCAAAATCAGAGTCTCAAGAGGAAGTGCCACTGAATGTTGAACAAGCCTCCCAATTTTTAGCCATGCCGAAGCCAACGCTTTATTTCAAGTGTAATAAAGGCGATATGCCCCACATCAAACAGGGTGGTCGCTTGTATTTCTTCAAAAAAGATTTAATCAGCTGGCTCAGAAATTATACGGTGGTTTCCGCCGAAAGTAAAGCAGCCGATTTCCTCGACAACTTCAAAACCAATTTTCAGGCAAAAAAATAAGACAAAAGTTCCCGCTTTTGCCCTATTAATACTTTTTACTCAAAATAAGAATGTTGCTATCCTTTCGTGAATTTAGCAAAATTCGGTTAAAATCATACATCCAAATGGAAAATGACGACTCTAATACTGGATCCGTAATCGAAAAATTGGGTTACGTCCGCATCGGAACAAATTATTATAAATTGGTGGAGAAACCAAACACCGATGGTTCCAAAGAACTTAAATTAATCCCATGGACGGTCGAGTGTATTAAGGCGGATATGGGAAAAGATTTTGTGGCTAAAATCCCAAAGTTAGATGGATTTTGTCTATTCCCGAATCACTTTAATTTCCAAAAAGTGGTGGGCAATTTTTATAACCTTTATCACGAGTTTAATCACCAACCAATCGAAGGAGAATGGGAAATGACCAAAAATTTTATCCTTCATATTTTTGGGGAGCATTATGAGTTAGGCTTGGATTATCTGAAATTATTGTTAGAAAAGCCTCTACAGAAATTACCTATTTTATGTTTGGTGAGCAAGCAACGAAATACGGGTAAGACAACTTTCCTCAATTACTTGAAAGCCATTTTTGGCAAAAACATGAAGGTGAATACCAACGAAGAGTTTAACAGTAATTTTAATGATGATTGGGTTTCGTCTTTGTTGATTGCTATTGACGAAACATTCTTGGAACGCAAACAGGATTCCGAACGCATCAAAAATCTCTCCACCGCTTTAAAATATAAATCAGAACGAAAAGGGAAAGATCGCAACGAAGTGGAGTTTTTTGCCAAGTTTATCCTTTGCTCCAATAACGAAGATAGTTTTGTTTACATCGAACCCAACGAAACTCGCTATTGGATACGTAAAATCGAGCCTTTTGAAAAGGAAAATATTTATTTACTGAATCAGCTTAAAGCGGAGATTCCAGCCTTTTTATACTTCTTAATGAATCGTTCCTTGAGCATTCAGAATGAATCCCGCATGTGGTTTAAGCCTTCGCAAATACGCACTCGTTCTTTAGTGAGATTAATTCGTCGAAACCGTAGTAAGTTAGAACTGGAAATGTTTGAAGCAATTCAATGCATTTTGGATGCAAAGAACCTTGAGATAGTATCATTCTGCACGGCGGATATGCTGAATTGGCTGACTTTCAGAGGCATGAAAAATATTACTTCTGTACAAATCAAACAGCATCTTCAGTCGGAATGGGAATTAAAGCCAAGCACTAATTCAAATGCTTACACGCAATATACTATTTTGCCGAACGGGAATATTTATGAAAGAAAAAACCGGGGAAGGTTCTACCAGATTTCTCATCAATTTCTTAATAAATTTGATGAAAATGATGAATAATAAGATAAGTAACTGAATTTTAATAATTTAGACTACATCAAATTCTTCACAAAACAATCCACCCAATTTATTTTGATGAGTCATTGAAACAATGGCCAAAAATATTTTTACTAAAAAAGCATTTTTATTTATATTATTTATAAATTTAATAAAAATTACATAAACGTAAATGTACACGCAATCCGAACGGGACGATATGGAAAGACTGTTCGACAAACTGAGGTATGTCGGATACGTTTTCTTAGCATTTCACATTTTATTGAATTTTCCCGAGTTATGGACGTACATGGATAAGAATGGTTCTTTTATCAATAGTTCTATTTTTCTTAATTTGTCTAAATCATTTAAGAAACTACCCTTTTTTGCCAATTTCTTTGTGGCTAAAATTCTGGCACTGTCGTTTGTACTGGTGGCCTGTTTTGGTCCACAATCCAGGAAAGACAACAAGATTAGGATTCAAAAAGCATTCGTATTCCTCTTTACTGGGATTTTAATTTATTTTCTTGCCGATGTTGTTTATTACTTACACATAACGAATTTTATTTCGTATATCCTTCTGACAATCAGCGGCTTAATACTTGCTATTCAAGGCGGAAGTTGGCTTACCAGAGCTTTGTCTTTTGATATTGGCGAAAAAGTATTTAACGATGATCATGAAACATTTCCTCAAAATGAGTTGCTCATTCAAGATGACGATTGGATAAATTTTGAGACCGAATACATTCATCAAGGGGAAAAGAGAAATGGCAAATTAAATGTTTTTCCTTATCGAAGTACTTTGGTGATGGGAACGCCAGGTTCGGGGAAGACATTCTCCATTTTGATGCCCGCTTTGGAGAAAAGTATCCAGCAAGGGTTTGCGGCATTTGTCTATGATTTCAAGTTTCCTGATATGACTGAAGTCGCCTATAATACCCTACTAACTTATAAACCTAAAGGAGTTCCTAAACCCAACTTTTACCTGATCAATTTTGAAGATGTTACTCGCAGTCACCGCTGTAATCCAATTGACCCCAAGTATTTGGTAAAACAGTTAGATGCGGATACGTATGCGACTACGTTGCTTTTTAATCTGAATCGGGATTGGATTAAACGACAAGATTATTTTGTTAATTCTGCCATCTCAATTACTAAAACCATTATCTGGT
>NZ_CBABQS010000163.1:0-3782 GCF_964672035.1 Arcicella sp. | reverse complement strand
CTTAGTTTGTAGATAAGTGAGCCGTTTTGCTTCTTGATATAACAAGGCTTGATACTCCGTACTGAAAGCGGCGATACTAAATTCTCTAAGAATTTCCTCTTGGTGGCGATAACTGGTTCGACTGTGGGCATAGTCAATCATACTAATATCATTCGGATCTAATTTGAATTTCTCGACCACTAAACTGATGTCATGTTCGTAAAATAAGTTGGGATTAAAAAAACGAGTCGTAACTCGAAAATAACCCATTTGCAGAATAAAGCCGAGCGTCGGTCGCCCACTTTATTGGTAGAGGTGAATAAAGTTTTTAAATAGTTCTCCGCCCAAATTGGTATTTCAATCAAGATACGAATGTTCTCCAATTGAGGTGGGGAATCAAAACGAGATCGTTCATTGGATGATAAATATTCCTTTCTTGCCATTGGAGATAACGAGCGTTAAAGAAGCTGAGAGATTATGCTTAAAAGGTACGCATAATACCAGTATTATTTTACATCTTTACGGCACTAAAATACCTTTTTACAAAATAGCATAAAAAATATGGTTTTAGGATACATTCGCACCTCGACGGCTGACCAATCTGCCGATGGTCAAAAGAGCCTGATTGCTCGTTATGTGGTCGAGCGAAAAATGATTGTTGATGAATGGATTGAGGTAGAAGTCTCTTCTCGAAAATCTGCTGAAAAAAGAAAAATTACCGAATTACTGGATAAGGTCTCCGCCCAAGATACCGTTATTGTTTCCGAACTTTCCCGTTTGGGGCGATCAATCAAAGAAGTTTTGCAGATAATTGAAGAGTTGATTCAAGTAAAAAGGTGTAAACTTATTCTCATCAAACAAAATTTACATCTTGACCCCAGCAATCAGCACGACATGACCAATAAAGTTTTGCTCACTATATTTTCAATGGTAGCGGAGCTTGAAAGGGATTTTATTTCGGAAAGAACCAAAGAAGGACTCAGGGCAAGAAAAGAAATGGGAATCAAGTTGGGTAAGCCTAAAGGTGTCGTACAAAAATCCATTTATGATCAAGATAAAGAGAAGATTTTTCAATTACATAAATTAGGCGTTCCACTCAATACCATCATTAAAACCCATTTAGGATACGGAAAATATCTGTCACTCAAAGAATATATCCAAAAAAGAAGCTAATGAACCGCCTGAGAATCGTTTAGCCTAAACAATTATCAAGAAGAAAAAATCTGCCAGACCCGCGACGATTTATGTACGTTCTTTTAATTTTACCCAAGTTAAGTATTAAAAGAACGTACAAAAATCGTCGCAAGTCTCGCAGAATTTTTCTGTTGGTCATTGTGGATTCTACACGATTCTCAGGGGCTTCTTTCTGATTTCTAAGGTCTGACAGTCTTCTGAAACTACTTTTATTCAAATCAAAAATTTCTACACAGGTCGTAGGACATTATTGACTTTTTTTAATTAAGTGAGCTATAACTTGTAAGCAACTGTCTTTCATGCAAGTCATCAATTCTTAGAGGAGCGTACATTAAAATTTAAACTAAAAAATTACTAAAAATAATGGTAGTAACGAGGCTTTTTGCTAATGGATGGGAGGGGAGTACGAAAGGAGATTATATTTTTTGCTTTTATTTTTCGTTTTAAGACAGTTTTAGAGGTATTAAGCTATCGTTAGATACTTCATTCATTTTTAAGCGATTATAAGCCTGTTTTTGTGCGTTTTGAGATTTTGTGTTTTTGGGTGTGTGTACGGTTTGTTGCGGTTTTTAAACTAAAAATTTAGTTTTCATTTCTGTCTTACCTGTTTAAAATAAGGTTCATTTGTTTAAACTTTGCTGTTTTACTCTCTGTTGGGGGATGTCACGCCTTATTTTGCCCTGTAGCTTTTTAAAAGGTACTTTTTCCTGAATTTATGACTTTCGTAAACTGGCTTGGTATCGTTTGTATTTCATACTTAATTGGCGGTCGCCTCGCAACTTAAATTCAAATAAAGTCCGCTCTATTTCCGTCATTCGACCTGCGCTGTAATTGAGAATATTATCGCCCATTTGATGGAGGGCTTCTTGGCATAATTTCTCTTCTGGATTTATGCTTTTTACTAAAAGCCGCTCTTCGTTTTTTTTCGCTTTTCGGATTAACGTATTGACAAATTCTTTGGTCATTTGCTTGTGAGTTTTTGGTCAAAAAGTTGCCCAAACGGAAGCCATAAGGGCAATCTTAACTAATAGTTCTACACCTATTTTCTTTATATTTACTCAATTATTTGTAAGTAACTATGTGTTATCTGTTTTCTTGGTAAAGTATTTTATGCAATTATATTGATATGTTCGACTTTTATCATAATTTTTAGCGTTTAGTTTGGTAAATAGTTTGGTAAACGCTTCGATTAAATCCCTGCAAAAGTACACCCCTACGTGCCACCGCCATAGCTCAGAGGGCTTTTGCAAGGATTTATCCTTTTAAGCCCTCTTTTTGCTCCTCAAATTTAATACTTTTTTCCCGTAAATTAATCAAAAAATTATCTCTCTTTCTTCTTGATATTTGAACACTCATTTCATTGGTAAGCGTGATTATTTTTGATGTTTCGTTGTACGATTTTACAAAATTTGGATTTATCATACTCCCACGATGCACTCACTGGAAGCCGTAGGTTTGTAAAAAACTCTCAAAGTATTTTAACGTATGCTCTACTACTTTTTCCCTCCCGTCTCTCAAAATAAATATCGTATAATTTGCCTTCCCTTTCAAGAGCATAATGTAACTTATCGGTATGTACGATTTTGTCCGTTGGTTTAGGATAAGTCTATCTGGCTTACTTTGGTTTTCGTAGAACTTCATGGGCGGTGAATTATTTTTGTCTCAGATACTCGCTTTTGCTTCGTTTCGGAGACTTTGATTTTTGGTATAAGTTTTTGAGATAAGAGAAATATGGGTTTTGTGGTGTTTACTGGTACACTTGATTTGTACCAGTAAACCACCGTATAAACGAGTCAATTAGTAATGAAAATATCCTAAAAAATGCCAAACTATTTTAGTCGCATACGGAAAATAATTCACTTAAAAAGTAAAGAAAATAATTTTTGGTTTTGACTTTTGAAAATATTTATACTTTTATACTCTTTGTATTCAGTATTACCATTAAAAGTACATTCATTTAATTTCATTTTAATTTTATTATCGGTTACTAAATACTCTTCTCTATTTATCACCTTAGCACTATTAAAATATATATTCTGTACATAAGTTAGGTCTTTTATCTTGTTATCTTTACAAGGGTTTTCAAAATGGAAGCTATTTATGTTACTTGAAAATAATAAACCATTGGTATCAAAGTAATATCTAATCTCAGAATTTCCATCTTCTGATTCTGATTGCTCCTGAATGAAAATTATATGATTATTTTTATCTTTTAAGAAAAAAATAACTAAGTCTGCATCTTCTGGAAAATCCATATTGTCTTCCATTTTTACATATTTATCAGAAAATTTTGCATATCCAGATGTTTGATATTTCTTATCTTTTCTTTTAAAAACTGTATCAATTTCAGCCCTATTTTTCTTCAATTCTGAAAGAATATCAGTGATTTTCTTTTCTGAATTTTCAATTTTTTGCCTTGAATTACAACAGAATAATCCAGAGACAAATAAGAAAAAAATCATCTTAGTAACGAGTAAATAATAAGTTGGTCAATCTCTACCTTTTATTAGGTAGTTCCATTTAGGTCTTTTATCATCGAAAGTAACATAATTTTTGATATTATCTTTAAATTTCTGACTGACCTCTCTTTTGTTTAAATATTGCTTTTG
>NZ_CBABQS010000162.1:0-3783 GCF_964672035.1 Arcicella sp. | reverse complement strand
TAAATTTAAGTATTCCAATATTTGATAGATTTACTGTAAAAAACAGAATTACGAATGCTAATCTTCAAGTAAAGAGTGCAGAAGGTCAGTTGAAAATTGTGGAAGAACAAGTATTGAGAGAAGTAGAAACATTAGTGCTGCAAAAAGATATTGCCAAGAGTAAATATGAAGCGGTAAAAGAACAATTGAAAGTAATTGAAGAGTCATATAAGTTTGCTGAAAGTAAATTCAACTTGGGAACGATGAATTATATTGACTTTAATTTATTGAAGACCAATTACGAGAAAACCAAAATAAGCCTCACACAAGCTAGATACGATTTTGTGTTAAAAGAAAAAATTTATCAATTGTATCAAAAGGAAGTTAAATAAATATGGTTCGTTTCCTCTTACATCGCCCCATAGCCGTACTGATTACTACCTTTGCATTGATGGCTTTGGGCTTGGTTACTTTCAATCAAATCCCTGTTTCGTTACTCCCAGATATTGCCATTCCTGAGATAACTGTGCAGGTAAGTTACCCAAATGCTTCTGCCCGTGAACTACAAAAAACGATTGTAAAACCCCTCAGAAATCAATTACAGCAAGTAAATCATCTTTCAGACCTCGAAGCCGAAACCCAAGACGGTTTAGCAATTATCAAACTCCGTTTTGATTTTAGTACAAATATCAATCTTGCCTATATCGAAACCAATGAAAAAATTGATGGCATCATGGGACAATTACCCCGTGAGATAGAACGCCCAAAGGTAATCAAAGCGGGTGCAGGAGATATTCCAGTTTTCAATCTAAACGTTACCGAAAAAGGGCAAAATAATGGTTTTGGCTTACAACTTTCTGAATTTTGCGAGAATGTACTTCGTAGAAGAATTGAACAAATGAAAGAAGTTGCGTTGGTGGATATGACAGGGCTTTCAAAACCAGAAGTAATCATTATTCCAGACCGTTCAAAACTGCAAAGTCTTGGCATTACAGAACAAATCTTAACGCAGACTCTACAAAAAAACAACATCGAATTAGGGAATTTATTGGTAAAAGACGGTCAATATCAATACAATATCCGCTTTGCTTCAACTCTCAAAACACAGGCTGATATTGAAAATATTTATCTAAAAATTGGCGATATTCAGAAAGGTGGAGAACGAGTTTTGCAATTAAAAGACCTTGCAAAAGTTAGTATTCAAGAACAAAAACTAAGGGGGCTTTATACTTTCAATGGGAAACGTGCTGTCTGCCTTTCTATCATTAAACAATCTGATACACAGTTACTTAAACTTAGGAAAGAGCTGAATGCTCAGATAGAACATTTCAAAGAAGACTATCCACAATTAGAATTTAGTATCAGTCAAGACCAAACAGAATTATTAGATTTATCTATCAATAATCTCATAGGTAATATTTTGTTTGGCGGTTTGTGTACGTTCATAATGATATTTTTCTTTATGAACGACCTCAAAACGCCCATCCTTATTGGTATTGTCATTCCTGTTTCGTTGGTTATTACCTTTCTTTGTTTTTACCTATTCCATATTTCTATCAACATCGTTTCGTTGGCAGGTTTGGTTTTGGGAATTGGAGAAATCATTGACTCTGCCATTATTGTTATAGAAAATATTGAACAATATCGTGAAGAAGGACATCCGCTCGATGGAGCTTGTATTGACGGAACACAAGAGGTAATTATGCCTTTGTTTACCTCGATTCTAACCAATTCTGCTGTATTTCTACCACTCATTTTTATCAGCGGTATTGCAGGGGCATTATTCTTTGACCAAGCCATTGCTGTCTCATTGTCTTTGGGAATTTCCTTGTTATGTTCATATACGCTGATACCCGTTTTGTATCGGCTATTTTACCTAAAAGAAGAACGTTTGAAGGGTTTTGTACCCAAGAAAATCACATGGTTAATGAGACAATCTGAACGTGTGTATGATGGTTTGTTAAACTTAGTTTTTAAACAAAAAATGTTGATGTTAGGATTTTTTATCTTGCTAATAATCGTAACCATACCAGTTTTCAAAAGCCTTGACAAAAGGGGGATGCCTATCATCAGTAGGACAGAATTGGAAGCAAAAATTGATTGGAATGAAGCGATTACGATTGAAGAAAATAACCGTAGAGTTAATCAAATTATTAGCCAAATTGCCCGAAATAATAACAAAAATCTAATGATTAGTGCGTTTGTTGGGCAACAACAATTTCTATTAAATCGAGAATTACAGCAAAATTTTAATGAATCATTATTGAGTATTAAGGTAAAAACTAACAAAGAATTTGAACAAACTAACAAAGAAATTGAAAGTTTAATTAAGGTGAAATATCCAAATGCCATTACTTCTTTTGGGGCAGCTAAAAACGTATTTGAAGCCTTATTTAATACTTCGGAAGCATCTCTTCAAGCCCGTGTTGTAAGTAATAATAAAGCAGAAGTTCCTGATATTCAGACGATAACACAAATCTATCATCAGTTGAATCAGCAGGGATTTACTACTTCTTTACCTTCTCAACAAAGTAGAGTTTATATTCAAGTTCTAACCGAAAAAATATTGTATTATGATGTTGATTATGAGCGAATTGTCGAGGTTTTGAAAACCATTTTTAATGAAAATAATTTGGGCAGTTTAAAAGCCGAACAAAAATATATTCCAATTTTATTAGGCAGTAATTCCCAACAAATTGATGCCTTGATACAAAACGCAACTGTCCTCAGTAATAAAGGGCAAATTTTACCCATCAAAGAACTGATAAGTATTTCAAATCAGAAAGATTATAAGTCTTTCTTTTCGGGAAAAAATGGAGATTTTATTTCTTTTGATTTTAATTTGACGAATCAAGAAATACCAGAAGCCCAAAGCGAAATTCAAAACACAATCTTGAAAAATGCCAATTTGAGTGTGAGCTTTACAGGGGGGTACTTTCGTAATTTAGGTTTCGTAAAGGAATTAGGAATAATTATCTTGGTGGCAATAGCATTGCTATATTTTATCCTCACGGCTCAATTTGAATCCTTAGTACAACCACTAATCGTAATGCTAACGATTGCCTTTGGACTCACAGGTGCAATGGTTTTATTGTTTTTTGCAGGAAATAGTATCAACATTATGTCGGCAATTGGTATGATAGTTTTAATTGGAATTTTGGATAATGATTCCATTCTGAAAATTGATACCATGAATCGTTCAAAAGACACGATGTCTTTGATTGATGCTATAAAATTATCAGGCAAGCGTAGGCTAAAATCTCAATTAATGACATTTTTGACTACTATTTTAGGGCTTTTCCCAATACTATTTTCTTCGGGACTTGGTGCAGAACTTCAAAAGCCCTTAGCTCTTTCTGTAATTGGTGGAATGTGCTTAGGTTTGTTTATTTCATTGGCTTTTATCCCTTTGATTTATTGGTTTATGTATAGTCGGAATGTGTATTCGTCTAAAATAGTTTGAGAGTTTCTAAAATTTCTTTTTAGGTTGTTTTTTCACCACATTAGAAAACCTTTTTATAAGAATACAATAGTTTTAATTTTCACCTTTTTGAAAATAATGATATTTTGTTAGTGTGTAGAATCAATTAATAGAATCACATTTATACAGCATTAATATACATTTTAACTCATTAATAAAAGTCGTATAATTGAAGTTATGTTAAATAAAAAAGTGTCTCCTACTGAGTATAGCGGTGAAATTGAGCCTTGGCGTGAAGTTATGCCAGAAAAGGTAATATTTTACAAATGGGATTGAAATTGTACCCTTTAATTTTAATGGGTATCTTTGGGTTGAAAAACCAT
>NZ_CBABQS010000161.1:0-3823 GCF_964672035.1 Arcicella sp. | reverse complement strand
AATGGGAAACTCGTGAGGGCAGTATAAAGTCCTAATTGTTCGGTGGTGAGGAATTTATTATAAAGAAATAGTACGTTGAGCGTACCAATTGCCACGCCTACGTAGGTTACAACCGAATTTTTAATGCTTTGACGAATGATGATGCCCATTTATTTCTTTCGGTAAATTGCTACCGCCGTAACGCCTTGATTGTTGAAAACAGAAAGACTTTTTACGATGAAACGGGTAGTGATATGCACTAATTTTGACAATACATTATCCCCCATTACATTCTGTAACCAAACTTTATAAATTGAACCTCTGTGTAAACGACTAACGGGCTGATTCACGATTTCGACAATTTCCAAATCGTATAGTTTAGCGACATAAGCCAATGAATCAGCATCCCAAAGCAACATATGATGGGGTGGCAAATTCAAGGTATGGTAAGTATCTTTTCTGAAGTAATAGGAATGATTATTGGGTACACCAATGGCCAATAAACCGCCTTTTTTCAAGCATTTGACCGTATCTTTCAAAAAATCACCTACTTCATTTACGTGTTCAAATAATTGAAAAGCACATACACTATCATAACTTTCAGGATGATTCTGAGCGTGTTCTTTGATGGTTTCATTTAGGATACTGACACCCATTTTCTTCCCTTCTTCGATGGCTTCTGGGTTGAAATCTAAACCCGTTGGGATTGCTCCTTTTTCAATGAGTTTTTCTAAAAAATATCCTCTTCCACAGCCAATTTCAAGCACTTCCTCATTGGGTTGAATTGCTTGAATTACCTTCTCGTGTTCCCAACGCCACAGGTTGTAATAGCCCTTGTAATTTTGAGCTAATTCTGCATAAAATTCCCCATCACTCACAACTGAGAATGGATAATAAAATCTTAGCTTAGATTCTTGGCATTGATAAATGCCTAATTCTGAAACATTCTCGAAAAAGCGAGAAACGTCAGTATTTAATTCCGCTTGATACTTATTTTTGACTTTTTGAATGTCTAAAACTTGCTCTTTTTCAACGTTGCTTTTACCCGTAAGTGGTGAAATGACAGTGGACATATTTTTATTTTTCTAAAATTTCTCTTAACGTTTGTACTCGTTTACTCATTTCGTAATTTTCTTCAATATGCTTGCGAGCGGCTCTACCCATTTTACCCGCTAATTGTGGGTCTTGGACTAATTGAATCATATAGTCTGCCATCGTTTCCCAATCTCCTTCCTCAACCAAAAAGCCTGTTTCTCCGTGAACAACAGCATCTTTTATCCCTGCGTGACGGGTACTGACGATGGGTAAACCTGTGGCGGAGGCTTCGAGGATTGAAACAGGTGTACCTTCTGAATCTCCACTTGGAGCAAACATTGAATGTTGCAAAAATACCCTTCCTGTTTTTAAAGTTTCTGCTATTTCTGCTGGTAATCTCGCCCCTCTAAAATCTATTAAATGTTCTATCTCTAATTCTTTTGCTAATGCCTTAGACTCATTCAACAATTCACCTTCTCCAATCATAATAATACGAACATCTGGAACAGTCTGTGTAACTTTTTTAAATGCTCTAATGGTTGATTGAGGGGATTTTTTAGGTGTGAATCGACCAACGGTTATAAAGATTTTTTCATTTTTTTCAGGTGTTCCAATTGTAAATTTATTAGTATCAACAAAACAAGAATTAAAAATAGTAGTCTCTGGATTAGCTCCAAAACTAATAAGTTTATCCCTCATATCTCTTGATACTGCAATAATTCCTTTCACTTCTGAAAACATCTTTTTATACAATGGTAAGAATTTATCAAGCGTCGCTTTTTCGTTAGCATCAAATCCATGAAAATGAACAACTAATTCTGCTTTTGCCTTTTTACAAGCATCTATAATGGTTGCACCTGTTGGTCCATATTGAGCCAAAACAACGTCAATATTATTCTTTTTGAGATAATTTGCCAGAAAAAAAGTGTAAATTTTATGGTACAAATTAGGGGTTAACCTTCTTAATCCTCCTCTTACAAAAAGTATATTAAAAGGGAAAGGTAGAAATGACTTATCTGCTTGATTTAAAGAAGGATACCAACCTTCATAAATCGTTATTTTGGGTTGTAATTGTTCAATTTGGTCACGGATAAAAGTCTCACTGAATTGAAACTTATTGGGATATGCAAAGCAAAGATTCATCTTATTTCTTTTTGGCAACTAATATAAATGTACAAGCATCCTTATCTCTGGTTTCTTGCAAGGTAGTTTTATCGAAAAATATAATTAAAGGTTGCATAATTAATGCCAAAACAGGTCTAAGAAATTTGGGGATTTTGAAAAGAATTCCATCTTGAAATAATTGTAAACCCATTGCCGACCTTCCAATAATACCTCTGAAATAAACTATTTCAAAACCAGCTTCACTCACTACTTTTTGTAAACCCGTGGAAGTCCAACGCCAAAAATCCGTTGGGTCAGGATGAAACATCCAGTAGCCGTGCGTACTCAGAATCAATTGACCGTCCTTTTTTAACACTCTTTGGGCTTCTAATAGATAAGCCGTCGGGTTCACTACGTGTTCTAAAACCTGCGTTGAAAGCACAACGTCTAAACTATTATCAACCAATTGAATACGTCCTTCGGGTGAAATATGAATATCCGCCGAAGTGTTTTCGGGTAGGTCAATGCCAATATATTTTTCAACAAATGGGGCAATCAAGGGTTGGTAAGGTTTATTGCCACAACCATAATCTGCTAAGGTTAATTTAGTAGGAGTATTGGCGACAAATTGTTGAATAACCTCCTCAATCTTTTGGCGGAGTTGTCTTAAATAATAGTATCGAGTTGCCATTCTGCCAAAAATGGAAGGATACAGCCTTTCGATACCTGCTTCTCTTTCGTTCATTATTATTGTTTTGAATTACAAAATTAGTATTTTTGGAGGTCTAAAAAAACTACGTTCCCAATTATGAAAAAAGTTAATAGTTTTCTACTCGTATTTTTTCTCTCTATTACTTCAATTATCGGTCAAGTCAATCTCAAAAATGGCTTAGTGGCTTGTTATCCCTTCAATGCTAATGCCAAAGATGAATCGGGCAATGGAAATAATGGAACGGTAAACGGAGCAACTTTGACGACTGACCGTTTTGGAAAAGCCAATAGTGCTTACAATTTCAATGGTTCAAATTATATCGCCCTTCCTTCTGATAAATTTGCTTCCAACGATTACAGTTATTCTATATGGATTTATGTTACAACTATTCCATCAAATGGGGATAGTTACAGGGTTCTGTCAATTGGAGGTAGTTGTGGAGACCAAAACATAGACATTAGCAATAATTATTATGGAATATCTGGCATAGACGGTGGAGGATATGATGTAACTACAACACCTCATGTAACGAGCGTAAGCACAGGAACATTACCGACTATCGGAAAATGGTATCATGCGGCAGTCACTCGTGATAAAAACGAAGTAAAATTATTCCTAAATGGAGTACTCATTCAAACAACTTCTACAAACGGGGCATTGCCATATTACGGATGCAGCGGACAAATTTTTGCTAATATAGGTACAAGAAGCACTAATGTTCAATCTTTCATAGGAAGTGCGGACGACCTCCACATTTATAATCGCCCCATAACTGCAGACGAAGTAAAAGCCCTTTTTGAAAGTAATAATACCAGTCCAACCATAACAATATCCGCCAGTAACCCAGCTCCATGCGGAGGTGATAAAATAACGTTTATAGCCAACGGAGCCACAAATACTGCAAAATATCAATGGAAAGTTGATGGCATAAATCAAGGCACAAATAGCAAAACATTTGATTATACCTTTGTGAAAAAGACGGGTGATTATTCT
>NZ_CBABQS010000160.1:0-4090 GCF_964672035.1 Arcicella sp. | reverse complement strand
TAATACCTGCACTATCTTATGAAGGAGAATTAATTAGATTTGGAGGACTTTGGGATGACCCTAATGGTTTTGGTTTTATGAGTGTTTTTTTGTTTTTTTGTGTACTAAAATTGCGAATGTATATTGCTTCATTTCTACTATTAATCTGTGTTATATTAACATTTTCGTTCACAAGTTATTTACTATTTATTATATCTTTATTTTACTGGATGATTGTAAAAATCAATGTTATAAGAAAAGATTATTTAGTATTTTCACTACTCATTCTATGTGTATTTTTATTTTTATTTATTAGCTTCTATGATGAGATAATCTTAATTTATAACTTTAAAAAAGAATCATTAGACCAACACGGAAATTCAGATAGTATTAATAAGATGTCTATACCTTTATTTACAAATGGATTAATTTTTCATGAAACATGGTATATTAGTTTTTTCTTTAACTATTTCCCAATTTCAATAATAGTTATATGTTATTGCTTTTATACTATCTATGAAATGTTATTTCTGAGACCAAAAAAATTTATAAATTATTATATATTTTTATTTCTCTGTGGATGTTTTTTTATACCTTTTTTTTATATTTTTCCTTTAAATTTTATTTTTGTATCATTTTATTTTTTATTCAGAAGAGATTGCATTATCTAATTTGATAAAAAATAAGCAAATATTTTTTATTTGTTCACTCAAAGACTTTAAAATTATAATGCAAGAACGTTAGATAAAAGCGTGACTTGTCTTGGTTTTATAAGCATACTTTAATTCTACACTTTGTTTTCTCTGTTTTCTCTTTAAAATGACTTCAAGGGTTCTGCCAATAAAATCATATCTTAGACAAAAATAATATCACTTTATTTGTCCTATTTGTATCAGAAATACCTATTATTGAATCATTCCGTATTGACGAATAGACTTTCCTTAAAAAGAAAGGAATCTTTCTTACTAATATTAAAATGGTTATGTCGAAAGTATTTTAGACTTGCAACATCTAACAGATTTTCGTCATATCCTGTAAAATACTAACGAAAATGCAAATTTCATGATAAAAAAACATTTAGTAATTGATTCCAGAATGATTCAACATTCTGGAATAGGAGTATATCTAAAAAATACAATTCCATACTTAAATAATGTATTTATTATAACTCTTATAGGTAACTATCATTTGCTTCAAAAATTAGGATTTACTGTAGACAAGGGCTATAAAATAATCGATGCAAATATAAAAATATATTCTTTGAAAGAACAATGGAATTTACCATTACTAATTCCAAAATGTGATATTTTTTGGTCTCCACATTTTAATATACCATTACTTCCAATAAAAGCAACTCACAAATTTCTTACGATATGTGATGCCTTTCATTGGGCAAACTATGACACTTTATCTTTATTACAAAAAATATATACGAATACAGTTGGCTATTTCATAAAAAGAAATTGGGCAAGCAAAACATTTACAATTAGCGAGTTTTCTAAAGCGGAAATAATCAAATATCTTGGTATACCTAAAGAGAGAATTGAAATTGTTTACTGTGCCGTTGATAGTCAGTTTAATGAAAATTATGTAAAAAAAAATATTCCAGATACGTATTTACTTTTCGTAGGTAACGTAAAGCCTCATAAAAACCTTCTTAATGCATTAACAGCATTTGACTCAATCAAAGATAAATATTCTGATTACAAATTTTATATAGTTGGCAAGAAAGAAGGATTTATTACTGGTAATATGGATGAATTGAATTTCTATATTCAAAAATTAGGTGATAGATTGTATTTTACAGGATATGTCAATGATGAAGAACTAAAAAACTATTATGCAAATGCTTCATTATTTATTTTTCCCTCTAAATATGAGGGATTTGGATTGCCCCCATTAGAAGCAATGAAATTTAATATTCCTATAATATGTTCAAATGCTGCTTCATTACCCGAAGTATGCGGAGACGCAGTGTTATATTTTAATCCAGATAATTATGTAGATATTGCAGATAAAATAATGCAAGTTATTGATCATAAATGGAAACCCGATTTGAATAAATATAAAGCACAGCTTTCTAAATTTAACTGGGAAGATGTAGCTCAAATGCATATAGACTGTTTTAATGAAATAAATAATTAAACAAAATATTTTTAAGATGAGAATTGCAATAGTACATGATGGATTGATGTGTGTAGCAGGAGGAGAAAGAGTTGCTCTTCATTTTCATAAAGCCTTCCCTAATGCTCCAATTTACACTTTATGCTATCAACCAAATTTAACCTTTCCTGAATTTAAAGATTGTGATGTCAGAACATCACAGTTACAAAAAATAGCCAAAACAAATTCAAAAATGAAAAATTTGTTTTTCCCTTTGGGGATTTTGGCGATGAAAGGATTGGATGTAAGTGAGTATGATGTTGTATTAATGTCTGGAACTCATTGTGCAAAATACGTCAAAACAAATCCAAAGGCTTTAATTATTAGCTATACTTATACACCTTTTAGATTAGCTTGGGATCCGACATCGTATGGTGAGTTTGAAAATGCGAATACTTTTAAAAAGAGTATTTTCAAAAGTATTGTTAAAGTATTACGGAAAATCGATTTTTATCATAGCAAAAAAGTGACGTTTTTTTTGGCTATGACCGAAGAAACAAAAAAAAGAATTTCGGATAGCTATAAACCTACCTCCGCAATAACCATTATAAAACCAGCTATCGATACGTCACAATATTATGTTAGTGATGAAATAGGTGATTATTTTTTGATTGTGTCACGAATGGAATATTACAAAAAAGTAGATTTAGTAATTGATGCGTTCAACAAATTAGGGTTGAAATTGATTGTGGTAGGTAATGGTACTAAAAAAATTGAATTGAAAGCAAGAGCAAAACAAAATATCACTTTCTTAGAAGGCATTAGTAATGAAGAACTTGCTTCCTTATATTCCAAATGTAAAGCGTTTATTTTTCCTCAACACGAAGATTATGGACTTACAGCCTTAGAAGCAAATGCATCGGGAAGACCAGTGATTGCTTACGGTGCAGGAGGAATTTTATCTACCATGATTCCAATGAAAAATAATTCTGAACAAGCAACGGCTTTATTCTTTGAGGATCAATCAGTTGAAGGATTAATGGAAGCAGTCAAAAAGTTTGAACAATTAAAATTTGATACTAATTTTATAAAACAACACGCTGAAAATTTTAGTGAGCAACAATTTATATACCAAATTAGACATTTTATAGGTGAGAAGTTTATAGAACATACTAATTTAACGAAGTAAAGAATAAATATAACTTTTACGATAATCATTTACCACTTAATAACTTTGACTTAAATGATTATAGATAATTAAAAAAAAATAAAGATATTTGTTTGTAAAATCAATGTACAAATAATAAAATTCGAAATCTATGCAGTTTGATAACTATTTAACCCTCGAAGACATATTAACGATTCCCGTTGAAGAAGTTCGTAGTAAGCATGAAACTTATGGATTAGAAAGGTTTTTGAAAAGAAACCTCGATGTAACTTTTTCTTTATTCGTAATTATATTTATTTCGTCTTGGCTATTTCCTATCATTGCCATTTTCAGTAAAATAGATTCTAAGGGTCCGGTGTTCTTTTTTCAATCAAGGATTGGTCTTAATAATAAGATTTTTCTGTGTTGGAAATTAAGAACCATGTATGAAAATTCAGATGCCATAGGTTTTAAGGCAACTGAAAGACAGGATAGTAGAGTTACAAAATTGGGCGCTCTTTTGAGAAAAACAAATTTGGATGAATTACCCCAAATCATCAATGTGCTTTTGGGAGATATGTCTTTAGTGGGACCTCGACCACAACCAATTCCATTTTATGAAGAGTATAAACGGTACATTGAGGATATTGATTTACGCCATGTTGTAAAGCCTGGCTTAACGGGATACGCTCAAATAAAAGGGTTGAGAGGTGATTCTGCCGATGAAAACGAGAATAGAAAAAGAATTTGGAAACGTTTTGAATGTGATATTTGGTATATTGAAAATTGGTCTTTAGCCATGGATATTAAGATACTTTTCTCAACGGTTTGGATAGTTATTAACGGGGATGAGAATGCTTA
>NZ_CBABQS010000159.1:0-4164 GCF_964672035.1 Arcicella sp. | reverse complement strand
TTCGGAACGGTCTTTTTCAACTCATGAATATATTCATGAAAATCCGTAAGCCATTTCATCTTAAAACCTTGACGCTCCTCCCCGCTCGAACCCGAAGGCATATATACAGACATTAACGAAAAATCTTCAAAATCAGTACGTAAAACTCTACCCTCTCGGTCATAAATTTCGATGCCACAACCATGAACTACATTCTTAGGTTTTACTTTTGTAAAGATTGCAACACCCGAATAACCTTTCTTCTCGGCGGCGTACCACTGGATTTCGTAACCCAATTCTTCAAAGATAGCTTTGTCAATTTGGTGTTCTTCCGCTTTAACTTCTTGCAAACAAATCATATCAGCATCGGTGACTTTTACCCAATCCACAAAACCTTTTGAAATTGCCGAACGAATACCGTTAACATTATAAGTAATAATTTTCATGCAGTTAATTTTAAAATGGTTATACAAAAACTTCCTTCTCAAAATACTCAATCACATGAGCTTTCATCAATTTTTCTTGTTCAACGATATTCACAAATGGCAGAGGTTGAACCAATTTCCAATGGGGCCAGCCATCTTGGTCAGTGCCTTCAAGCTCATAAATTCCACTAAAACTTAATGCTTTGCAAATGGCAATGTGCATCAAATCTTGTTTCTGTTCTTTGGTGAAAAACTGATGTCCTTTACCCAATTCTTGTACCCCCATGAGGAACAAAACTGAGTCTAAATCGGAGGGACGTTTGCCCATTGCCAGTTCTAATTTATTTAATAACGATTCCCATTCTTGGGTTAAATTTTCCATTTTTTATTCTTTAATTAATTCCTCCCAGTACTCCGTTGCACGACGAAGATGTGGTATAACAATTGTTCCACCAATCAGCGTTGCCACTGAAAATATTTCTTGAATTTCGGCAGAATTTACGCCTAATTCAAAGCACCTTCCGAGATGATATTTGACACAATCGTCACACCGTAAAACCATCGAACATGATAATCCCATCATCTCTTTTGTTTTCTCAGACAAGGCTCCATCGGCGTAAGTATTGGTGTCAAGATTGAAAATTCTTTTGATAACTTTATTATCAGAAGCCATAATTTTTTCATTCATCGTGCTTCGATAATCATTAAATTCTGTAACTAAACTCATGTGTTTTGTAGGTTGATTTTATGTAATAAATGTGTGATAGAGACGACCTTATTCGTTCTTAAATTTCAAGGGAGAAGGTTGTCTGTATTACAATAAAACAAAGTTAATCAATATCATGGACTACCAATATTTTCAAAAGATTTTGTACATTTAAACCTTCAAAACTTAACCAATATTTTCAAGATGTTCCAATCCTTTATTGACCTTATTTTTCCAAGAATTTGTACAGGGTGCCAACAGCCACTTCAACTCAAAGAAGAGCAAATTTGTACGGATTGTCGCTTTGAATTACCACTCACAAATTCGCATCTACATGTTGATAATAAACTAATAAATAGATTTATTGGCAAAGTGAATTTGACTCATGCCTTATCCTATTTAAAGTTTGTAAAAGGTGGAAAAGTGCAACGGATGATGCATGAATTGAAGTATAAAGGTAATCAAGAAGTTGGCGAGATTTTGGGGAGAATGTATGGGGCTGATTTGAAGGAAAATGGCTTTTCTGATGAATTTGACTTGATTTTACCCGTGCCTCTTCATGCAAACCGATTAATCATTCGAGGATATAATCAATCAGATTCGTTGGCAAAAGGGCTTTCAGAGAGTTTAAATGCACCTTGGCAAAACGATGTGTTAAAAAGAGGAATTGAAACAGAAACGCAAATCAATAAATCAAGATTGGAACGGTACGAAAATATGAAAGATGTCTTTTTTGTGGATAAACCAGAAGGGCTTGCAGAGAAGCGAATTGTGATTGTAGATGACACACTTACAACGGGCGCAACGCTTGAATCATGTGTATTAGCTTTGAATGATGTAGGGGTGAAAAATGTTTCAATCATTGCCATTGCAGCGGCATATTGATGCAAAAGAAGAGCCGTTAAAAATTAATTTAACGGCTCTTCTTTTATGAGAATTCTTATTTATTAGTACCAGCTCTAATCATCGCACAACGGAAACCAATGGTTGAAGTTGCTGAATCTTGGTCAATAAAACGACGTGTTCCTGGTGCTAACCAATAGGCAACATCTGCCCATGAACCACCTTTGTAAACACGAGATTTATTGTCCACCAAAGAGTTGTTATTTTTTTTATCGTAAGTCTTTTCCTTATCCAAATAATCGCTTCTACGAATTGGATTTAAGTCGTTGAAATCCTCATAAGATAAGGGACGATACAAGTCAAAAACCCACTCATTTACGTTACCTGCCATTTGATATAAACCGAAATCATTGGCTGGATATGAATAGATTTCATTTGTGATAATTGCACCATCATTTGACTTACCAGCAATACCCGCATAGTCACCACGACCACGCTTAAAGTTGGCTAACATCGTTCCTTTTTTCTTGCCACGAGAAGCACGCATATTAGGGCCATCCCAAGGATAAATTCTTTGGTTTGTCTGATTTTCATCTTCGTATTGCGTCCCAATCATTGCCTTTGCCGCATATTCCCACTCAGCTTCCGTTGGAAGACGATAGGCAGGAAGAACCTTTCCAGATTCAATTTGTAAACGTTGACCAGCCGTAAATGCAGGAGCAACTTTATTAGATTCAGCTCCTCTTTTGGCTTTAGTTGTTTTGCCTTTTTTGCTTCCTTTCTGGTTTTTCATGGCAATGTCATTGTTTACTGCCGCAGTACGCCAGTTACAATAATCAGATGCTTGCGTCCATGAAACACCCACTACTGGATACATACGGAAACCAGGATAACGCAAATATTGCTCAACATAAGAATCATTAAAAGCCAATTCGTTTTTCCAAACCAATGTATCTGGAAGCGCTGACTCGTAAAATTCTTGTGATGAATCTTTCTGAATTGAATTCAAATATTCAAGATAATGCACGTTTCCAATTTCGGTTTCATCCATATAAAAAGACTGTACGGATACCGTTCTTTCTAAGTTATCTCTTGAATTGATGACATCTTCTTCCAAAGCACCCATTGTAAAGCGACCGCCTTCTACGAATACTAAGTTAGGGCCAGTTGGCTGTCCTTTGAAAGTTTTATCAACTTGAAAACCGCCTTTTTTGTTATAAGCAATACCGGTGGCGGTACTTCCTTTGCCTATTTTTACGCTACTGGGCTTCTTCGATTTACAAGAACTTACTAATGTAAGACCAACTAAAACAATAGCCACTGATTTGAGGGACAACTTCATCTGTCGAATAATTTGATTGTCGTGATATAAATAATTTTAAATTCTGACTCAGAACGGTAAAGTTTACCGTAGAAAGATTGCAATTTACAATAATCAGCGTTAAATCTGGCGGGAATTACTGAGAAGTTTATTCAATTTGAGAATTTGAAGGTTTTACATTTTAAAATAATATAAGATTCTGTAAATTTTAATCCTCAAAACAATCAATTTTCAAATTAAAATTAACTCCCAATAATTTCATTCAAAATGCCTTTCAGTTCTTCAATTGAGGTGATTTTTTCAAAAATCAACATCAATTTTCCTTTGGCTTCTTTGAGTGAACACTTACGAGAATTCTTCTTTACATAATCAAGAATCTTGCCAAAAGTAGCTGATTTATAATACTTTTCGTTCTCAGAAGAAACGAAGTAACATTTCAGATTATTGTTTTTGAGCAATATTTTTTCCATTCCAACCATTTCTGCCATCCATCGCACTCGCACAATTTCAATAATGTCTTTAACTTCGGGAGGTAGCGGTCCGAAACGGTCTTTCACCATCACTTCAAATTTATGCAATTCCTCCCCCGTTTTCATGTCGTCTAATTGCGTGTAAAGCGACAATCTTTCTGAAATACTGGAAACGTATTTTTCGGGAATAAGTACGTGCAAATCAGTCTCAATTTGGCAATCAATTTTCAAATTTTCAACAGTTTCGGATAAACTTACTTCAAATAATTCACGGAACTCGTTCTCTTTCAATTCTTGGACTGCTTCATCCAAAATTTTATGGTATAATTCGTAGCCTAAATCGTTGATAAAACCACTTTGTTCGGCTCCTAAAAGGTTTCCCGCTCCTCGAATATCCAAATCCCTCATGGCAACTTTAAA
>NZ_CBABQS010000158.1:0-4181 GCF_964672035.1 Arcicella sp. | reverse complement strand
TTTGACGTAAAACGGAAACAAGCGGCTTTTATCCCGACAGTTTCAGCGTATGCTCGTTATGGCGTGATGAGTTTTGGGAATGAATTTGGTCCATCGTTCTCAAATTGGGTTGATTTTTCAACGATTGGGTTGAAAGCAACGATTCCTATTTTTAGTGGTTATCGCAAAAATAGCCAATTAAAACAGTCGGAAATCAGTTTGTTGAGTGCTAAAACGAATTTGCAATTAACGGATAATAATTTGAGTTTAGCCTTCAGAAATTCTAACGCTCAATTGCAAAAATCACAATCAGATTTAGGTATCAATCGTGAGAATCTAAGTTTTGCCAAAGAGGTTTTTGACAGTAGTAATTTGGAATATCAAAAAGGCGTTTCCACCATTTCTGACTTGCTCAATGCCGATTATTCGTACAAAGAAGCACAAAGTAATTACATAACCTCATTGATTAACGTGTTGAGTTCAACGCTCGAATTTGAAAAATCAAAAGGTAATTTGAAAAGTTATATCAGTCAATTTTAATCATTTATTACCATGAAAAAGTCTTTAATCATCATTATATCAGTGCTTGCCATCGTAGGATTTATTGGATTCACGTTGGCAAAAAACAAGAAAAAAATTGAAGCGAATAAAGTGGTTGTTGACCGCTCAATTATTCCAGTGGCGGTTTCAACGACTACTGCACAATATTTAACCTACGATGGCAAAGTGTCATTACCTGCCAATTTAGAATTGAACAACGAAGCCACCATTGCGATTGGCGTGCAAGGAAAAATTGAAAAACTTTCCATTGAAGTTGGTTCACGAGTTGCCAAAGGACAAGTAATTGGGCAATTAGATTCAAGATTGAAACTTATCAATCTGAAAACCAATGAATTAACGCTTGCCAAATTGGAAAAAGATTTTGAACGAAATAACGACTTATTCAAAGGAAATGCGGGAACGGAACTGAGCGTTACGAATTCTAAATACGATGTGGATAACACAAAGATGCAAATTGAGCAAGTGAAACAGCAAATTGAAGATGGCAAAATTATTTCGCCCATTAGCGGAATTGTTACGGTTCGTAAATTGGTGGCTGGCGAATTTGTAAGCCCTGGAACGGTGATTGCCAACGTGGTGGATGATGTACATTTGAAAGCCGTGGTTTTTGTCAACGAAAAGGACGTATATCAATTGAAGTTAGGACAATCAGGTTCGATTTCTTCGGATGTTTTCCCGAATAAAAAGTTTGTGGGTACGGTGAAATTCATTTCGCCAAAAGGAGACGAAAATCACAATTACCGAGTGGAATTACAATTGAATACAAATGCTTTAAGAGCAGGAACTTATGTAATGGTTGACTTTGATTTAGGTCGCAAAGCCAGTTTATTACAAATTCCAAAATTGGCTTTGGTTGAAGGAACAAAAAATCCTTACGTTTATGTGGTTGAAAACGAAGTGGCGACAATTCAAAAATTGACCGTTGGGCGTGAAATTGGAGAAAATATTGAAGTTATTTCTGGTTTGCAAGCGGGACAGGAAGTGGTAACAAGTGGACAAATCAACTTGACAAACGGTAGTAAAATTAGTAAAACGAAATAGTTATTAGTTATTGGAAATTAGTTATTAGTTAATAGAAACTGGTAATTGGTTGGAGGAAATGGATTCTTGTGGACAAACTTCCCGAAAGTTTAAACCCATAACGGAGTTATTTCGGGAAGTTAATCGGCTAATTTTTTATGACTCTTTTAACCAATTTCTAATAACCAGTAACCAATCCAACCGACCAGTTTAAAAAATAAAAATATGTCAATTACCGAAATATCAATAAAACGACCATTACTGATTACAGTAATTTTCGTAACGCTTATTTTATTTGGTTTTGTGAGTTATAAACAACTGAATTATAACCTCTTACCAAAATTTGAAGCCAATATTATTATCGTTCAAACCATCTATCGTGGGGCTTCTTCCGACGAAATTCAGAACGTGGTAACCAAGCCCATTGAAGAAGCCATTTCTGCGATTGAAGGGGTTGATAAAATTTCTTCAACTTCATCAGAAGGACTTTCTTTGGTAACGGTGCAATTAAAATCGGGCATTAATACGCTTGATGCGCAGCGTGATGCAGAACGAAAAATCAATCAGATAAAATCAACTTTGCCCGATGATGCCGATGACCCCGTTGTCAATCGTTTTAATACGGACGAAATTCCAGTCTTGAGAATTAGTGCTTCGGCAAATATGTCTGAGCCAGAATTATACGATTTAGTTGACCAAAAAATTAAACCGATTTTATCCAATGTCGCAGGAGTTGGTACGGTTCGTTTGATTGGGGGCAATGAGCGTGAAATTCAAGTCAATTTAGACAATGATAAATTGCAAGCGTACAGTATTTCTTCAGCGCAAGTAAACCAAATGATTGCTAACAGTAATAGTTCGTTTCCAGCGGGGAGTGTTTTGAGCAATAATAGCCGTACTTCTATCCGTTTGGATGCAAAATTGGTAAAAGTTGAAGAATTAAGAAACTTAGTAATTCGTCAAAATGCGGATTTAAGTCGTGTTTTATTAAAAGACCTTGCCATTATTACTGACGGACAAACGGAAACAAAAACCTTAAACCGTAACAATGGAAAAGCGGGAATTGGTATTGAAATCGTAAAACAAGCCGATGCCAATGCGGTAAAGGTGAGTAGTTCGGTGAAAGAAAAGTTGAAGCAAATTCAAACTGTTTATGCTTCTAATAAATTCAATTACGATATTGCCGCCGACCAATCTATTTATACCTTGGCTTCTGCCGATGCCGTAATTCACGATTTGTTTTTGGCAATTATCATTGTGGGATTGGTTATGTTATTTTTCTTACATAGTTTCAGAAGTTCGATTTTTGTGTTAGTTGCCATTCCTTCGGCAATGATTCCAACCTTTATTCTGATGTATTATTTTGGGTTTTCACTCAATTTAATGACATTGATGGGACTTTCTTTGGTGGTTGGTATTTTAGTAGATGATAGTATTGTGGTTTTGGAAAATATATATCGTTATCTCGAAATGGGTAAAAGTAAAATTGATGCTGCTATCGAAGGACGACAAGAAATAGGCTTCACCGCCATTGCTATTACTTTGGTGGACGTTGTAGTATTTTTACCTTTATCAATGAGTGGCGGATTAATTGGAAATATTTTACGTGAATTTTCATTAGTCGTCGTTTTCTCAACTTTGATGAGTTTATTTGTATCATTTACCTTAACGCCTTTGTTAGCGTCGAGATGGGGAAAAATTGAAATTTTGAGCGAATCAAGCCTTTGGGGTAAAATTAACTTGGCTTTTGAAACATTTTTGGATAACGTAAAAGAAGAATACGGGAAATTATTGACTTGGTCGCTTAATCACAAAAGATGGGTGCTCATTAGTATTATCGTCATGTTTGTCGGGGCGGTTTCTTTATTTACAACGGGTTTTATAGGTTCATCTTTTGCGGGTTCGGGCGACCGTGGTGAGTTTGCCATTCAGATTGAAATGGCTCCTCAAACACCTTTAGCACAAACCAATTTAGTAACTAAGCAAGTGGAACAAATTTTGTTGCAAAAACCTGAAGTTTCCAAGGTGTTCGCTAATATTGGTACGCAAACGGGTGCCGTCGGAGCTGGGAGTGCTAATACTAATATTTCGGAAGTATCGGTCACCTTGGTAGAAAAAGAAAATCGTAAGGTCTCAACCGATGCTTTTAGTGCTGCCATTAGAGATGAAGTAACTAAAATTCCGGGTGTAAAAGTGGTAATTCGTCCAGTTTCTTTGACGGGAGGAAGTGAAGCCCCCATACAAATTGCGGTAAAAGGGGTAGATATGGGAGCAATTCAACAAGTAGCCAATCAAATAAAAGCCATTGTTCGTAAAACGCCAGGAACGGATTACGTAGAATTTAGTACAAAAAGTTTAAAGACAGAAATTGCCATTCAACTTGACCGTGATAAAATTGCGAATGCAGGTTTGAGTATTCCAGAAGTAGGTGGAGCAATTCAGTTAGCTTTCAGAGGAAATGACCAATCGAAGTTTTCGCAGTCGGGAGAAGAATATCCCATTAATATTTCCCTCGAAAAATCGGATAAACGTTCCATTGAAAGTGTGCGTGAATTAACGCTTCGCAATAGTCGAGGAGCCATCATAAAATTGAAAGACGTAGCAAATGTGGCAGAAGTGGT
>NZ_CBABQS010000157.1:0-4259 GCF_964672035.1 Arcicella sp. | reverse complement strand
AATCACGTTTGAGCGATCGTAAGAACTTTATTCTTCAAAATTGTATCTAAAAACGCTCGAATCCCTAAATTTTCCAACCCTTTAAGATTTTATAGGAGTAGTGCATTAATGCTTAAATCATCGAATTCCTAAAGATGGCATCTGAAAATAAAAAAACCTTGTAAGTTTTAGGAATTAAGCTCTTAGAGGTTTTCATTACACATGTACGCATAATCTATAACTATCTGATAATCAGTTAGATACAAATCAGATATTGTCTAAGTCTTGTAAGGATATTTCCAGTTTAGCCATACTTTTCTTGATTCTTTTGATTTGTTGTATTTTTATTTTTTCGATGTTTTGTTCAAGTTTTTCATATTGAAGGGTAAAATTAAAAGAACGTACAAAAATCGTCGCGGGTCCCTCAGAATTTTTTGCTTCCATAATTATAATGGCTACTTGATTCTCAGTCAGTCTGTTTGGATGAAATAGTCAAGATTACGTCGAGTGTTGAGGTCGTATTTCTAAGTATCATAGAATCTGCGGAATCTTGATTTCTTAGCAAGATTCTTATAGAGTTCCATAACGCTGAATCCTAAGATTTCATCAAATATTAGTTATTTCGGGCAAGTAAATTGGCTGAGAATTGAGTAGCCGGTATAATTATGGAAATTAAAAATTCTGAGGGACCCGCGACGATTTTTGTACATTCTTTTAATTTTACCCATGATTCGTATAAAAACGGTGAAAATCAAGATATTTAAGGTTCAAATTTAGCTGTTTCGCAACAAATAGGATGTCCATTTCTCTGAAATCTAATACCTCATAAAATCTTCCATGAAACTTAAAATAACCCCATTGTAGGAGCATACCCATTTTTGAACAAGGATGTCGCAATTTATCTAACTCCATTTCCAAATCATCGGTGATTTTAAAAAAGTGGGATTGTTGGGAAACCGTGAAAATTGTTGGCGTGTCAAATTCTCTAATCTCATGGGCTGGTAATAATTTAATTCTACTCATAAAGTGAAATGTGTGTGGGTTTTGAAAGTCCAATCAAATCCTCAATTGAATGGACTTTTTGATTGGCTTTTGAGTTTGGAAATAATATGGTAAAAAAGCATCAATGAAGATGATAAAAGTATAAAAATACCGTCTGGCAATCAAAGTATAAATATTTTTATTTTACCTTAGCTAACGCTATACAAATTGACTTTACCCATGAAAATAGGATACGCAAGAGTAAGTACCAAAGACCAAAACCTTCAAATGCAAACCGATGCCTTAACTAAGGCAGGTTGCGAAATCATCTTTACCGAAATAGCATCGGGAGCAAAGACGGATAGGGTTGAATTAGATAAACTCTTAAACCAAATCCGAAAAGATGATACGCTGGTAGTTTATAAACTTGACCGCTTAGGGCGGTCGTTGAAACACCTTTTAGAATTAGTTACTCAATTTAATGAAAGACAGATTGGACTTCAAAGCATTAGTGATGCTATTGACACCACCACACCACAGGGGCGGTTATTTTTCAATATCTCCGCTTGTTTTGCAGAGTTTGAACGAGATTTAATTAGAGAACGGACAAATGCAGGTTTGGCAGCGGCTCGTGCCAGAGGTCGAAAAGGTGGTAGAAGGCAAGGAATGACCAAAGAAGCTGAGAAAAAGGCTATTTTGGCAGAATCTTACTACAAACAAGGAGATATGGCAGTCGATAAAATTGCCTTAGAGATAGGCGTTTCAAAAATGACACTTTACAAGTATCTCAGGTATCGAAAAGTTCCCATTGGAAGCTATGTTCATCAAGATAATTCTAAAAAATTAAGTAATTGAAAATCAGCAAGTTACACTTTATAAAATCTTAAAAATGGAAATAGTAAGTGCTTGATTTTTAGATAGTTATACTACGCTATGTAATTTTTGGCCCAATAAGGGACTTGCAACCAAAATCATGGTAATATCGTAGTTGAATAATTTCTTGTTGACGTTTGGGGAGTTGTTGAATAGCTCTTTTTAGTTTAAGTAATTGCTCGCTCAATTGTTCAGATTCAATCAAATCATCCTCAATTGACAAAGCTCCAATAATATCTTCAAATAGATTTGTACTATCTATTTTAGTGTGATTATTTTTCCTAATATCTCCAATAATTTTATTGCGAAGCGAGCGGTACAAATAAAATCGAATAGAATCAGTATCATTCAAGTTCATGCGAGTTTGCCAAAGATTCAGAAAAAGGTCTTGAATGCTATCTCGGATGAGTTGTCGGTCGGAAGTAATTCGATAACCATAGCTCAATAAATCGTTGATGTTCTCTTTATAAATTATCGAAAACGCCTCCTTGTCGCCAGATTTGAAAGCTTGCCATAGTTCTAAGTCAGTTATTTTATTTATTTTCAAGATTAAATATGATTATTCTGAAGTACAAATATAATTTTAAAATAAATATTTTTATAAAAATTTAGGACAATCAGACCAAATAATGATACTGAAGCTGTTTAAACTTTTATTTTTTACTGATTTTGCGTAAGAAAATGACTGAGAATGCGATAAAATGCAACGCAACCCAATTTCTGACTGATAATTCAAACCTGACTAAAAGAGCCTTGAAACGGCCGTCCGCCCAGCGTTGGAGTACATCAAAAAGTGTGGGGCAAGCAGATTTATGTTTTAGAGAATCATTTAAGGGTAGGCAATTGAACCCAATAATTTTTTAATTAAGGACATCAAAAATCAATTGCCCCACACTTTTTGATGCACTCCAAATTCATTTCAGATTTTATAAATTTTTTTCAATGTTCCAATTAACGCTTGCCCAGATTGCTTTAAGTCTTGTTTTAAAAAAATTAGTCGAATTCTTGACATGTTCAAATATTGAATATTACCTGCCAATTGACGAAGCAAATATTTGTCTTTTGAAATAGTTAATTTTACCTTTTCGGGGCGTTTATTTTTTGCCCTGCGCCCTAAATTTTTACTGGCGAATGGGTCAAAAATCTGCACTGCAATTCGTTTATAATTATCTTGGTCTGATTTCTCTCGTTCTTCCACTAAGTTAATAGTCTTAATTTTTAGGTAATATTTAATGATTTCATTGGCTGCTTCCTGATTACGAATGAGTCGGAGAGATGCCGAGTTTTTCATCTGTTCAAAAGTGCCTTCATTATTGGCGAAAGTTACATTGCGAGTTGCCTGCATGTCTAAATAATACAGTCTATGAAAATCTTTAATTGACAGCGGAAATTCTAACATTTGAATGAGAGAATCCATTTGCTCAATTCGCATTTTATGGAAAATAATTTGTCCATCAATCAATTTAGCATCATCATTAAAATCATTGATAATTGATTTGATGTACTGTTTTTCTAAATTACGCTCCACGTAATCTTCTCGCTCTGTGTTAAGTAAGAAGGCAGCGGTAACGGCTAAAAAAGGCATCGTAAATTCAAATAAATAATCTCTCCAAGTCTTTTTCATTTCTACAGAAATACTTGCAGGTATATTTTCGATAATATCACTTTCCATATCAACCGAATCCTCACTTAAAGGATCTTCATTAATTTCTTCCATAAATGTAAGTGTTAAAATAGTTTTGGATGAAATTAAGACTTTTATTCATACAAAGAAAGTATTGGTTACAACTAAAGAAAAGTCAAAAATTTCCCACGACTTCCGTAGATTATTTTAGTCCTTATAAATTTACTTTTGAGCGATTGTAAGAGTGTAAATCTTAATAATTCATTTCAGTTATTAGTCTTTTGAATGTATATTCCAGTCAATAAGGTTCTTCGTCAATTTTGGTGAAAGCTGTATTTTAGCTTAGTTTTGGAGCATGAAACAATCACTATTTTTGCCATCTGAGGAGTGCATCAAAAAGTGTGGGGCAATCAGATTTATGTTTTTAAAGAATCATTTTAAGTTAGCCAATTGAACCCAATAATCTTTTAAATAGGTTGCAAGTCCCTTATTGGAGTGCATCAAAAAGTGTGGGGCAATCTCAATCATATTTTATATTAAGTATTCAGAATAGTTCAATTGAACTGTTAAACACCTTGAAAGATTATTCTCAAAACAACTTGCCCCACACTTTTTGATGCACTCCTAAATAACGTGCCCTACACTTTATGATGCACTTCTTATCTTAAACCTAATTTTTGCAAAGCATAATGATAAAAATTTTGTCCCGATGCGAAAGGATTTTTTACGTGAACATCACATAATTCTTGAACGATTTTGACAAACTTTCCAGTAAATTCTTCTGACTGTTTATTTAATTTAT
>NZ_CBABQS010000156.1:0-4273 GCF_964672035.1 Arcicella sp. | reverse complement strand
TTGTAAAAGAATTTGATCATTTTGTGAGTATTGACCGTATTTTACAGCAATACGAGCATTTTTGGAAAGACCTTCGGCATTTAATTGTTTGTGTTTTAGCTTGCCATTTAAAACAATTTTATCATTGTCAAGGCTTTGGAATGCAGGTGAAATAACAGTTTCTACCTTATCGTAATAGGCTTTAAAATCGGAGGTTTTTAAACCGTAGGGTGTGTTGGTAAAAACAGTTTTTAGTCCCGTCTTGGTGTTAATGGCAAAGCTAATGGATTCGGCTTTTACTGGATTTTCAATGGATGAAGCAACAATTTTATCCGCATTAATCTGACCATGCAAAATATTAGCCTCTGTTAAAGCCTTATCCAGCTTAATTAAGTTTTCTTTTTCTGGATTAATCCATACATACAAAGCATCAACTTTTTTGGCAGAGTCGTAGGTTTTCATGGCATAATTTCCAAAAATCATATAATCAACATTTCCATCATTTAGAGCTTTGACGACTTTTTGTAATTCAAATTCATTTCTATAATTCATTGTTAATTAAGGTGCTAAGTGAGATTATTGGGTAATAGGATAAAGTTCTCTATCCTTAGCTAAATCAAAAGTTGAATCTTTTTCATGCAACTTCAACTTTTGTTCAAAATCGTAAAAAAAGCCGTCTCTATCCTTTGATGGTAAAGCATTCCAATCATCGTATTTTTTCTGGACGATAACCATTTCATAGTAAACATCAGGCAGAAATTTAGGGAACTGTTCTCGGTCAATCGTGTCAGAATCATCAAAAGCATAAAGGACAGGATTCGTACAACCCTCTCCGTATTTTTTCTCCAATTTAGTAATAGGGGTCAATAGGTCTTCGATAAAATAGTATCCCATCTTTGCGTATTCTTCGTGTATATACATCAAATACCCAATACTATCTAAATCGGAAACAGACTTAATTAAATCAAAATTTTTGATTTGAGTGAAAATAAAATGTGGAGCTTCGGAGTTCACCAGAAGCGTATCTTTCATCCATCCTTCCTTTTTGAAGCAAAAGCCATTAAAAATTCCTTTGTCATAAAAGGCACACATATCTTCTATTTCAGACTCTGAATAAGAAATATTAGCATATTTTTCAATAAATTCTTTTTGTTGCGGTGATAATTCCATAAAATTCGTTTAGATTATTATAATAATATAAAATTAAAATTTAATATTTGTAATAAATATTAAAATACAAATTATTAATGATTAAGTGCTTTATTTTTTCTTTATGCTTTCTCTTTTTAACAGATAATAGGGTACTTGCTCAGGAGAATAGTGTGGTGATTGATACCCTTGAAGAGAGTATCGAATTTACAGAAGAGATAGACACATTAGAGGTTGAGAGTCCCAACCTTTACCCATTGCAAGACACCATAAACTATCAAATAGAAAATAGTCTAAATAACAAACGATTTTATGCTGCACTCAGAGGATGCTCAAATAGTTTAGTGGTAGAGAATTTCACATTTCTACTCGGCTATGACCCATCTTTAAGGTTTAAGATTCCTGCAATCAGTCCAATAAATCTCAATCATAATCCATTTGTTAATTCAAAGTTTGGTTTCAGAGTACACCCAAAATACAAAGACATTAGATTTCATGGCGGCGTGGATATAATTACTATAAGTAATAAAGAACCCATTTATGCAACAGCTCAGGGAGTAATCTCAAAAATAGCTTATGACCCAAACGGCTACGGAATTTATGTCGTTGTGGATCATGCCTATGGTTATCGAACGATATACGCCCACTTAGAATTTACGGTCATTGAGTTAAATCAGATAGTATATGCAGGAACTATTTTAGGGAAAATGGGAAAAACAGGCAATGCTTCGGGTTATCATCTCCATTATAGTATTATGAAGAATGGGCGTTATGTTGATCCTTCACCCATGCTTTCTTTATTTTTGGCGGATGCAAAATAAATTTAGAACAAGAACAATGTTCCATGACTAACTGATTTACAAGTAGTTCTAAGTCTAACAGATTGTGTAGTAGTAAGTTGAACGCTTCGGTTTTTGCTTTTTCTGGAAAAATCAGGAATACATTCCAAGGCTGGCTTTATTTCAGCTAAGTCGTTTACATTTTGAAAAGAGTCCTTTAAATCTACGAATGAGGATTGAATATGATTGTCTTCAACGAGTGTTTCAACAAGAGTCCTTTCTTCTGAATTTTCCAATTCGTTATAACCCATTTCATTTATTTCTTGTAAGATTGCTCCACCCATTAACTCCAAAGCCAAGGTTATACTCACAAAAAAGTAAGCTGTGTAGGCAATAGCTTCTGTATCCAAATAGTGATATACTTCCCAAAAATCGAACAAAGAAATGCCCACCGAGACTAAAACGGCAATCGTTTTGGTCTGCGATAATCCCTTTTCGGATGCTAAGAAACTGGCGTATGCAAAAGACCCACGTATAAACTCGGTAATGATGGCTAATGCCCATGAAGCTAAGAGGGCTTGTGTTCCCACGTAGTCATGTAGAACCTTCGTAAACAAGTACGTTTGTTTCAAATACATGGTGAAAAATAAAGCAAATGCTATTGAAAGCCAAAAAATTATTTTAATATTCTTAATCGTTTTCATGTTGTTTTTATTTATTTGATACTTCAAAATTACAGAATAGCAATCAATTCATAGCCACAAACTACTGACAATCAAATACTTAACCCAATTGTAAATTTTAAAAAACGTCCCCTTACTTTTATATTACTATATTTTATATAAATTAAATTTTTATATTATTATAAATATATTTTTTTATATTTGCACAAATTAAAAAATATCATTTTTAAGTTACGAATAGTATGATTATCGCTATGATGTTAAAAATATCTTTTGCCAATTTTTTCATTTTTGGCATTTGTTTCTTCTTTGTTTGGGGTTGGTTGGTCGTGGGAACAAATCTTTTCAAAGACAACGATGAAATTTCTGGCACGAACAAAGGACAAGCGGATTTATTAATGAGAAACGATGGGGGAGTAGGAGAGGAAGAGCAAAGGTTAATTAATGAAAAATTAGATTTGATTAAAAATCCCAATGTCGTACCTACTCCTGATTCACGAATTAAAAGCACCTATTTACCAGAGAGGAACGACACTCAGACTACTAAATTTCAGCGAGATAAACCTTCGGATGTTGTTCCTAATATTTTGGAAAACCACCCTAAAACTGAGCTTAATAATTCAAATGCATCAACAGATAATGAGGATGAAACTGAACCAGAGGACACCCCACCAAATGCAAGTGATTTTTTCAATGATTTTGATGATGATATTATTGAGGGTGGAAATTATGATAAAGAAGAAATTGAGGTAGTCAAACCAATATTTATTGAATCAGGCTTAAAACCACAATTATTCGCAAAAGCTGAATGGATGGAGGAATTAGAACAGTTTATAGCTGATTTTGAATTGTTGAGTGAGGATGAACAAAGCAATATTAAGCAACAAGGGGAAGAGGTTTATCAAAGAATATTAGTAATACAAAAACAGCAAATGGAGGTCTATAAATTAGATAAAAACTCTATGGTCTATCGCACAGCAACATCTTTTGAAGAAATTGCTTCCGATGAAAATGTTATCAGTAAAAATGATTTGTTTTTACTTAATACAAAACCACTTACCAATATTGAAATCCAATATTCATCTAAAACTAACTTAATAGTTAAAGAACACTATTTGATGTCTGCCTAATGAATTTATTACTTTTCTTACCACAATTATGAAATTTTTAAAAACTATTAAAATTGCCCTAATACCTAAAATCATAGTTTGCATCCTTTTTGTCGCAGCACCTTTTTCTTCGTTGATGGTTCAATCCATTCTCATTTTTGTTGAAACTTCCCAAATTCAGATTAAAGTGCTTTTCTGTCCAATCAGTATGTTCGCTTATATTATTTCCGTAATGGTTTTTATAATTGGGCTTGTTAGAATTTCTGCCCAAAAGCAATCAAGATAATTATCAATTTAATTAATCAATTTTTACATTTCTTATTATGCTTAAACAATTTTTTATCAAAGAACGATGGGAAAGATCAATCGGGTTGTTTGTCCTGTCGATGTATGTTTCATTTTCTTCAATGGCTCAATCTGCTACTTTAAATGGTGATGCAGGTGTAGCCGCCATTGAGGATGCACAGGTTCAGATTAAGAAATATTTTGCCCCTGTAACCATCATTATCTATATCATTGCTGCTATTGTCGGGATGATTGGGGCTTTCAAGGTTTACAATAAATGGCAAAATGG
>NZ_CBABQS010000155.1:0-4334 GCF_964672035.1 Arcicella sp. | reverse complement strand
CCAATTTTGAAAAGTTTTTCTACTCTGTCAAATTGTGAGATTGACATTTTGAGTTGTTCTTGGGCTACTGATAATAATTCCTCATTGTTTAAAATCAATAAAAAAGCATTCGTTATCTGAACGCTTTGGGTAAACTTTAATGTATTTGCTTCCGCTTGTGAGACTTGCAGATTCAGTTTATTTTGTTCGATAGTATTTTTTAGCTGAAATCCATTGTAGAGCGTTACGCTTGCCCCTAAATTATAGTTGTTATAGTAAGCATTTGATTGTTTATACTCATTTGTGAAGGGGTCAAGGGTACGTCCGAAACTAAAAAATTGCGAGATAGAGCTGTTTACGGATGGCAAACGATTATTGATACTTTGTTTTAAAGCAACTCTACTAATATCAGTTTGCACTATTGTTTGAGCAATCGAAGGGCTATGGGCAATACCCAACTCTATACAACGCTCCAAACTCAATTTCTCGGAGAAATCAATGGCTTTATTTTGGGCTGACATTACGAAAGACCAACCCAAGAAAATTAGCATAAAATAGCCTTGCTTCATTTGCATTTCATTCTTGATTTGTCTTGGTTGTATTTTCAACTATCACCTTTGCATCATGTCCCAAATTCAAATTGCCTTCCACAATCACTTTTTGACCTACTTTCAACCCTTCCGAGATGGCTACTTCTTGGCTATTTTCATGGGCAACTTTTACGTAATTCCATTTGGCAAGACCATTTTCATAGACAAAAACTACCTTCTTACCTGACCTTTCTACTATGGCTTCTTTGGGAATAACGATTTGGTTTTGAAGATTTTTCTCAATAATTACTTGGGCGTTCATACCTTCCAAAAGATATTGGTCTGGGTTTTGGATTCTTACTTTTATCAAAACCAAACCTTGTTCATTGACTACGGGATTGATTTCTGAGACTTTACCCACATAGTTTCTTTCTGAATACGCCAATGATTTTACTTTGGCAATTTGCCCCAACATGACTACACCCAATTCAGACTCTAAGACTGAAACCTCCACGACTATTCCCTCACGGCTTAAAATTGTACAAAAAGGCTCAGTAGTTGGCGTTGGATTGTAGGCTTTAGTTTTGAGATTGGCAATTACGCCAGCGTAGGGAGCTTTGAGATAAGTATTTTCTAATTTCAAACGTGCATCACGGACGTTTGTGAGGGCTTTTGTATAACCACTTTTGGCTTTGATATTTTCTAAAATACGGTTGGAAACGGAAGTAGTATCACGGTCTTTGCCTCCAAATTCTAATAACAAGCGGTGCATTTCCACTTGGGCATCTTGCAAATTATCCTGAGTTTGCTGCAAGGCAATACGTTGTTGTTCATTATCCAAAACCGCCAAAATTTGCCCTATCTTTACGACAGCACTGTTTGAGACCATAATTTTCTCAATAACCCCCGAAGTTTTAAAATTGATTTTTGCTTGCGTAAGGGCTGTTACCTTACCCGTAGCCATTACTTGCAGGGGAAAAGATTTGATTTTACTTTCTGCCAATTTAACCGTTACAACGTTTTCAGTAGTTTGAGATACTTTTAATTTCCCTTCTTCTTCTTTTTTTTGTTCACTGTTATTGGGTTGGCAAGACGTTAAAATAAATAGTAAATAGATTGTTAAAATTGGTTTTTGCATTGAGGAGGTTTTTATTGAAATTTTAGTATTTTTTCTAAGTGAGGTAGCACAAAATTATAGTTTCCTGCATTAATTTCTGTTTTCTTAACTGTCTTCTTATCATCTAAATATGCGTAAAAAGGTTCATTACCAACCAAAGCCTTGTACTTATTATATTGATAGCCTTTATCAACTAATAAATGTACTCGAAATTTCCTTAATTGCTGTTTATACGGTGTAATTTCTGCATTATTTAACCCTGCAATAATTATAAAAACATTTTCAGGTATGTCTCTTTGTTGATGTAAAAATCTAATTGCTTCCTTTTGACAAAAGCTGCATGAGGAAATCGGTATAAATATCAATATTGGATTTCCTACAATATTTTCTATTTTATGAATTTCTTGTAAATATTTAGATATATCAGAGCTTTGCTTTTCATTTTGCTGAATATTACAAGAGATTGAGAGAAAAAAAATGACAATAATTATTATCTGGGTTTTCATATTTGTCTCAATAAAGGGTTTAGCACAAGAGAATTTCTAACTTTTTCTCGTAAAATTGGATTAGATATTTTCATGATTTTTTTTATAATTGCTGGCTCATTTATTCTGTCTTGATACTCTTTAATTGAGTTAATACCCTCCAAATCGGTATTTCTAAAACCAAATGGAGGTTCAGTAAACAAAGATTCATAAATCAAACATCCGAAAGCCCAATAATCCTGTGCAGGATGCAGATGTGTTTTGAAAGACATTTCTGGGGGAATAAACTCAGGAGTACCTACAATTTGTTTTTGAATGAAGCCAATATGCCCCATATTCTCAATATCAATTATCTTAGCTTTGTAACCTATTTCAGATTCAAGTACAAGAATATTGTCAGCTTTAATATCTCTATGAACCCAACCATTAGAATGAATATAATCAAGACCACTTTTAACTTGCTGAATAATATCAATAATTTCTGCCTCATTTAATTTAGGAGATAGAGATTTTAACGTTATACCTTCTATATTATCATAGACAATGAATGGTAGGATACTATCAATAGCTTTGTTTGAATCTTGTTTTACCTGAAAAACCTCTAAGAGCTGGGTCAGGTGAGGGTCTGTCAGAAAAAGTAGTTGGGTATAATCTCCTGTAAAATCTTGTATTTCTATCTCTATTCCATTAGGATTAGGTATTTTAATAAAAACAACCTTATCCGTTATAATATCGAAAGCCTTAAAAAAAGTACAACCTCGATGATTATTAAATTGCATTTGCTCTTCAATAAGAAAGTATCTTTCTTCAAATTGAGTTGGAGAAAGAACAGGTGTATAATTGAAATTCATAGCTGAACAACTTTATTTTTTAGTCAAAGAGTAACAAGTAAAAGATAATTTGTTTTCATCATTATTTGGATTTTTAGGATGTGCATTTGAAATATATAACCCTTTCTTTCCAACAAAGGCATTAGTAACAAAATGCTTATTTGGTGTTAAGAGTGTTTCTCCAATTTTTTTTAATTTATCATTAAGAATGATTATAGAACAAGGTTTATAAGACCACATCATATCTGTTAGCACATTATCTGAACCATCATATTTTTGAAATGCAAAACGGTAGTAAACTTTACGATAAGGGTCTGATAAAATTTTACCATAAGATGGATTATTGAGAAAGTATTTTTCAAAAACCTCTTGACCGCTTTTATTTAAAGGATTTAAAATCATGCTGAAATAATCACTTTTTGCTTCGTTCTCGCTTAATAATTTACCGTTTATATCTCGTAAATATATTTTTTCATCAGCGGAAAAAGAAACAACACAATTGCTGCTACTAATATCTAAGTCTGAATAGTATTGTGCATGAAAAAAACCTAATGGCTGTTTTTTATAAGGTTCTGAAAATTCCATAAAACGAGTATTTGAAATTCCTGAATTTAGGTCGTAAGTAAATCCCAATGGCATATTACCAAAATTAGGACTAATGGAATTTTCGTAGGGAGTAGTCCCTAATAAAATCTTATTATGTATTACTTGCATAGGTACATTATAATCTCCTATAAAATCTATTTTATCTAACTCTTTTGTGTCCTTAACACTTTCTCTGAATCTATATTTTTTCAGAATATGTCCTTTAAAATTAGTTAATGTTACTTGTTTATGGTGTGTAGGTAAAACATATATAGAGTCCAAATTTTTGAAATAAAAGCCGTTCAAACGATATACTCCATCTTCTCCATCTTTTGTAAATTGAACATCAAACTTTTTTTCTTTTGTGTCCAAATCCCACAGACTAATAGCATGAAGATTTCGGCTATACATACCTAAATATTCTTTTTCTTTTAACCTTACCATTCTTAATTGAAAACTCATATTGCTTGTGAAAGTATCAAGTGGAACACTCCATTCATCTATTTTAGATAATTCAAAACTGTATTTATTATCCTTCTTGCAAGAAAATATGTTTACTATTATTAATAAATAAACGAATTTAATCTTCATCCTGTCTTATATTTTTAACAATTATATAATCCAAAATACATAAATAAATTTGCAAAGGCTTTATCAATTAAGAAGATGTTTAAAAATTATATTTGGTAAAATTCAATTTCTATTTAGTATTATTTGGCAATTGGTTAGTAATATCCATGCTTCGGCAGAATTTGTTGTCTTTTCATAGTCTTTTGCGTGTCTTCGGAAGAATCCAAACCATGCAAAA
>NZ_CBABQS010000154.1:0-4343 GCF_964672035.1 Arcicella sp. | reverse complement strand
ATATTAGTATGATTGACTATGCCCACAGTCGAACCAGTTATCGCCACCAAGAGGAAATTCTTAGAGAATTTAGTATCGCCGCTTTCAGTACGGAGTATCAAGCCTTGTTATATCAAGAAGCAAAACGGCTCACTTATCTACAAACTAAGCCGACTCTAATTTTTGATTCTCTGGTTTCTTTTCTTCAAGAAAAGAGAATTGAAATTCCTACGTATAATGCCTTACGGGAGATTGTTACTAAAGCTCTTGACACATTTGCCAAAGACTTAGAAGCCATCATTCAAACCTATTTATTGGAAATTGACAGGGATTTATTAGAGCAACTCGCTCAGAAACAGATAATAGAAGGTTCCGAGAAAAAGAATGGCTACGGACGATATGGATTAACCTTTTTCAAAAGAATAACGCAATCCATGCAACCCATGCAAATAAAGGAAAGACTTGAATTATTTATAGCCTTAAAGTTCAAATACCAACAATTGCAGTCCATTATCAAAAAACTAAAACTTTCGGATGCCACTATACGTTACCTGGCCGACTATATTTTGGATAATCAATCTTCCCAAGCCCTCAAAAGGGTAAATGAGCATTATTTGCAATTAATTGCTTTCGTGATTCACCAATATTTTAGTTTAGGGGATGCCCTAATTTTGACCTTGAATAGTGCCGTAACTTCGACTTTTAATGATGCCGAAGAGAGACTTAAAGAAGAACATTACAACAATCGTTTTGCCAATGCACAATTAGCTAATCAGGTTTCTCGACGTAGTACCACGCACATTGATGCTTTGGGAGATATTGAAACGATTATTGAAAATGTACAAACCGATGATAGCCAGAAAGTCGAACAAATCAGGCAATTAATTATTCAAAAACGAGTAAAAAAGCCAGCCTTGGATGAAGACCAACTACGATTAATTGAGTTAAAAAAGGTCAATCAACCCATTTCCAATCGGGATGATTATTATAAATCGCTTGAAAAAGAGTCCATCAAATTACAAAATCGAGTGACTCATATTGTCGTAGCATTAGTTTTTGACATTGAAAAATCTCAAGAAGATATAGGAAAAGCCGTGACTTATTTCCAACTAAAGAATGGGGATATTAGTCACAGTAATAAATTGCCGATTGATTTTTTGAGCATGGATGAAAGACAAAAAATCTTTACTGATTCTGGTAAATTACGTATTTCGCTTTACAAGGCTTTGCTTTTCAGAGAGATTAAAGAACATATCAAAGCGGGTTCATTGAACGTCATTTCCTGTTATGAGTACCGAAGTTTTGATGAGTACTTAATTCCTCGTAATCAATGGAATAAGCACAAAGAAGCCTTTTTAGAGAAAGCCAATCTAACCAAACATAGCAGTGCTGCCCAAACACTTTTAAGCCTCAATGATAAACTAAATCACCAGTTTATGGTAACTAACGACCGCTTGTCGGAGAATAAGGATGTATATTTTGATAAAGATGGACAGTGGCACTTGCATCGCTACAAAGCCGAAGGTGATAATATTCCCATTGATAATCGCTTGCTTTATCCGCCCAATCGGTCAATTCCTTTGTTGCAGGTACTTATTCAAATTAATCAACTCACAGGTTTTTTGGAGGCTTTTCAGCATAAAACGGAACACTACGTTCCAACTCGCCCTGGGAATAACATTTTCTATGCGGCAATTATTGGATTTGGAGAAAACATTGGTATCTCTGAGATGGGAGATATTTCAAGAAATATTGCCAAAAATACCCTTGAAACTGTAGCAACGCATTATTTTTCCCCAGAAATGACCTTGAAAGCCAACGATTTAATTCTTTCCATGAGTAATAAATTACCAATCATCGACTTTTTTAGACAGCAATCAGGATTTGTTCATACGGGTAGTGATGGGCAGAAATATGACATTTCAGTACCGTCTCTGCGAGCTTCTGCCTCTTTCAAATATTTTGGTAGTGGCAAAGGCATCACGGTTTATTCTCATTTAGACGAAGCGGGGCAACTCATTATTTCAACCGTTTTCAGTGCTTCGGATAGAGAAGCCCACTATCTCTTAAATATGCTTACGTACAACGAAGTTATTACCCCAGATGCCCATTCTACGGACACACATGGGTATACCGAGCCTGTTTCAGCCATTACAGGCTTAATTGGTATTGAGTTTCGCCCTCGATTAGCAGGACTTTATAAACGAAACCTTTACGCCATTGATGCCATCTGGACTTTTAAAGAATTGGATTATAAAATCTCTCCCAATGCCAAAATTGATTATGAACATTTGGTCGCTCAATGGGATGAAATTCTACGGATGACTGCCACTATTAAATTAGGTTATAATAAAGCCTCGACCTTGTTCAAAAGGCTCAATTCTTATGCAAGGCAACATCCTCTTTATAAGGCTCTGACGGACTTGGGAAGACTTTACAGAACAGATTATACCCTACGAGTTATGGACTTACCATCCCTCAGAAAGTCCGTAGAGGGTGTTTTATCCAAAACGGAACATTCCAACAACCTTGCTTCCGCAGTAACGCATGGCAATAATCAGCAACTCATTTGGGCTTCCTACGAAGACCAACTCAAAGCAGAAGGGTGTAAACGATTAATCATGAATGCCATCAATTATTTTAATCTTCTGTTACTTTCTGAGAAACTGAGCCAATGCAAAACGGAGCAAGAAAAGCAATCACTTTTAGCCATTATTGCAAAATCGTCCACGCATACTTGGCGGCACATCAATCTTTTAGGAATGTATGACTTTTCAGATACAGAAGTTAGTCATGTCTTTGACCTGCAAGCAATTATGGCTCTCAAATTAACTCGCTAAAATTTAGAATGAAGCTCCTGAGAATCGTGTAGCCTAAACAATTATCAAGGAGAAAAATTCTACCAGACCCGCGACGATTTTTGTACGTTCTTTTAATTTTACCCTACACGAAATATCCATCAATCCAGATTCTTTGTATCGCTCCGATAAATCCTGGCACTCCACCTTGATACACGAAATGGTGCATCTTTGGCAGCATGATTTTGGGAAAACTTCTCGCCAATGTTACCACAATCGCCAATGGGCAGACAAAATGGAATCTTTGGGTTTAATGCCCTCCGATACAGGCGAGGAAGGTGGTTTGCGGACGGGTCAATTAATGAGTCATTATATACTCAGAGAGGGAGCATTTGAAAAAGTGTTTAACAACATTAGTGAAGATGATTTAAAACGTTTGACCCTCCCCTATCGTTTGAATCGAGAAATAGCGATGTATATTGAAGACGAAGACGAGGAAGTAGAAACGGTATTGGCATGGTTGAAAAGGACTTCACCACAGCCCATTTATAAAGGGAAAGATGTATCAATCTCCTCTTTTTTTGGCATCGGAAAAACCGCTTCACAAAGCCGTGCAGGGGTAAAGGCTAAATACGTTTGTGCCTGTGATAATCGGGTTTGGGGTAAACCTGATTTAGAAATTCAATGTTTGGTTTGTGGGTGTAGGTTTTTAGAATATTAATTTTATAAAATATTTGTAATCAATTAGTTATAATATTTTTTTAACATTAAAATTAGTGTTAAATTTGGTGCTAAAATTAACACTAAAATTAGTGTTAGAAACAACACTAAAAACAGCACTATGATTTATACTATTGGAGGCATAAAAGGAGGAAGTGGTAAAACAACAATTGCCACTAACTTAGCTATTTGGTTAGCTCAAAAAGGGACTGATGTTTTGTTGGTAGATGCAGACGAGCAAGAAACCGCAACTGATTTTTCAGCATGGCGAGAACAAAATGTTGGCGATGAAATGGGGTACACTTCCATAAAACTTACAGGGGAATCAGTACGAACCCAAGTAACTAAACTTAAAACTAAATACGAGCATATCGTTATTGATACGGGAGGAAGAGATACCACCAGTCAAAGAGCCGCTTTGGTAATTTCAGATTATTATTTAGTACCATTTAATCCAAGAAGTTTTGATATTTGGACAGTTTATAAAGTACAAAATTTAGTTGGTGAAATACGGGCAGTTAAACCTGATGCTCTCCACGTTTATACATTCCTTAATCGTGCCGACCCAAGAGGAGCAGATAATGACGAAGCAGCAGAAATTTTGATGCAATGTGAAGGAATGAACTACGTCCCAAATCCTTTGGGAAATAGAAAAGCATTTTCCCATGCAGCAGGGAAAGGCTTAGGAATAGTAGAGTTAAATCCACCAGATGAAAAAGCATCAGCAGAGTTAAATAACTTGTTTACTTATATTTTCAGCAATTCAACCAATTAAAGATATGGCAGTTACACTACCACCACAAAAGAAAAAAGATTTGCCTATTCTTAACGAACCAGTTATTAATA
>NZ_CBABQS010000153.1:0-4511 GCF_964672035.1 Arcicella sp. | reverse complement strand
TTCGGGATAAATGGTTCAGAAAAAACAAAGCCGTAGTCGTTCAGGAATTAGCAGAAGTAGAAGATTAACATCAAAAATATTTAGTGGTTAGGTGATACTGAAACGTCCAGAGCAATGCTTTGGACGTTTTTTTTGTTTCGAAAATATGCACTGGTTCTAAAATTATTACCCCGCAGTAGTTCGGCTATTGCCGAGTTACACTTATCAAAAAGCCCTCTGGGCGTATTATGTATGCAAAATTGTTTGATTTCAGAATGAAATACGTATGTTTAAAAATCAATTAATACTCAATTTATAAAACGACCAGAGGGCTAAAAAATAATGCTCACTCGGCTGGAGCCGAGCGAGTGCGGGAGACCAAAAATGCCTCTTTTTTTCTTCGAGCCACTTTCACAGACATGCCGTTTCTCATGGATACCGTACTCGTTTCGTGGCAATATTCTTTCATAAAAATAGGGTTTATCATACTGCCTCGGTGAATTCGCTGAAAGCCGTGCGTTTCCAAAAATGGTACAAAATATTTTATCGGATGTGATATTAATTTTTTGCTTCCATCAGCCAGAATGAAATTCGTATAATTAGTTTCTCCAATAAGCATGACCACAAAATTAATGGATACGTTAACTCTGGTTCTATGATTTAATACGATTCTATTTCGATTAGTCGTACTTTGATACGTTTTCATAAATAATTAATTAATGTTTTATTACTCAAAAGCGCTTTCAGCTCGTTGTTCGTTATTCGATGTTCGTTCTTCGGGGAATAAACTCATATCATCAACTATTCACTCTGCAGAATAATGTTATTTAGTTTGTCTTGCTTTATTTCCGTGGTCAGTGAAGACACAGACCACGGGGGAAGATTATTCCTATTTTTAATTTGATTTATAATTTGTCCGATGTTATTTGAGTAATGATGAATTACATTATTCTATCGTTAATTTACTAAGGTATCTTATTGTAAGATGAAATCATGTTCAAATAAATAAGTAATTTCATTGGGACTTAGGGCTCTATTCCAAATTCCTATGTCATCTATTTTACCATTAAACCACGTGTTATATTTTCCTCCAATTTTCCATAATAAGTTATTAGAACAAGCTCCTTCTGTACCAGTCCAGCTATGAGAATCAATCAATATTCCATTGACATAAATCTTTCCACCAGTTTTGTCCAAAACAAAAACATAATGGTACCATGTATCTTTAACAATAAATTTTTGCGTAAATGAACCCTCATTATAGTATCCAATAACTCGGTCAGATATACTTCTTAAATACCATGAAGCCACACCAAAACCATCGTTAGCACCCCGAAAATCTGAAAGTACAATCTGAAAACCATTCCAATAAGCTGGTAAATATTTTGAAAAAATATTACTTTCTTCGCCATCAGAAAGTCTACTGGTTTTATACCATAGACTAACAGTAAGTGGATATGTATTCAGATTTGAAGTATTTGGTACAATAATTTCTTGATTGTCTCCAAATAAATAGGCTTTATTTGCAGTACCGAATCTATCCGAAGTAAGTATGGGGCCATTAACAGTACCATTAAAACTATTTAGACTGGCATCATTCGCATTTCCATTAAAAGGATAATAGGCAACCAAACCATTTTTTAATTGAGTCGAAACAGGATTTTTAGTTGTAAAATTCCTTACAATTCCATAAGATATCCCACTCGAATTTATTGCATACCCTCTTAAATAGTAACTTGTAGAATTATCTAAGCCCGTAATTTGATTCATTACTCTTGAAGGGATTATTGCAGAATTTCCGAAAACTACTTTCCTATCTGAACTTGTAGGTATTGAATTCGTGGATGAAATACAAATCCCATATTCTATTATTGGACTGCCTCCGTCTCCTGAAATTGCAAGCCCAGCGCTAACAGATGTTTCAGAAATATTTTCAAGTTCATTTGTTGAAACATTGGCAACTGTCAATATTTGATGTGTGCATATGTTGTACCATCCTTCTCCCAAATAAAACTCTATACAATTTGAATCTGTATTAAAAATTGTTAAACCAATTTCTGGCGAATTAATTGCATTTCGTTGGGCATTATTCAATTTGGGAGGAAGAAAACCCTTAACAGAATTGCTCAAATCCACTACTGCCGAAGGTTTTGGGTCTCCGTTTATGGCAAAACCATTAGCGGAAATATTCCCTGAGGTTTTTACGTTTGTTATCGAGGAATTCCCCAACTGAATGGCATTTGATTGAGTGACAATTGCACGAGATCCAATCGCAATTGCATTACTTAGGTCAGAAGTCGCACTTGAAGAAGATCCCAAAAATACATTGTTACTGCCATTCACAATCCCTAATCCAGCATCTTTACCTAATGCAGTATTAGCACTGCCTGTGGTGTTTGTTTTAAGTGCCTGATAACCATTTGCGGTATTAAAAGAGCCTGTGGTGTTTGATCGAAGTGCATCCACCCCATTTCCAGTGTTGAATTGGCCTGTTGTATTGGCGTAAAGGGCACTTACCCCAATTGCTGTGTTTTGAAAACCTGTTGTGTTTTTGTTAAGTGCCTCCACCCCGTTTCCTGTGTTACCATCACCTGTGGTGTTAGAAGAAAGGGCACTTAACCCAATTGCTGTGTTATTAGCGCCTGTAGTATTTGCATAAAGTGCATAAAACCCAATTGCGGAATTATTCCAACCAGAGGTGTTTGATTGAAGTGTATATGACCCATTTGCTGTATTCTGGTAGCCTATGGTGTTTGAGAAAAGTGCATTATGCCCATTTGCTGTGTTATTACCGCCTGTGGTGTTTGAATAAAGTGCAGTATATCCATCTGCTGTGTTGTAGTAGCCGGTGGTATTTTTATAAAGTGCACCTGACCCATTAGCTGTATTATCTGAGCCTGTGGTGTTTGAATAAAGTGCAGCTGACCCAGTTGCAGTATTACCAGGACCTGTGGTGTTAGAATAAAGTGCCTCCACTCCATTTGCTGTATTCTGGTAGCCTGCTGTGTTTGAATAAAGCGCTTTATTCCCATTTGCTGTGTTCTGGCTGCCTGTAGTGTTTGATAGAAGTGCTTGGTACCCATTTGCAGTGTTAAAAGAGCCTGTGGTGTTTGAATAAAGTGCACTTAACCCAATTGCGGTGTTTGATCCTATTCCTCCTGATCCTTTCCCCATTGTTATTCCATTTACTGTTAAATCAGCTGAAAATGTTTTAGCCCCAGCGATTGTTTGGGCACTTGTGGTTACAATTCCTGGATTAGTCCCATCAGCTGGTGACAAACTTAAAACCCCATTGGTAATGGTTGCACCGTTCGCATTGGCAACAGCATTTGCGGTGCCAACCGTTGTAGAACCCAGGGCGACCCAAGCCGAACCTTTATAAAATAAGTAATCACCGTTTGAACCACAATCGGTACAAAATGCAAGAAGCCCTTGTGCAGGGGTTGGAATAGCCAACATTTGTACATTGGTCATCCGTGGTAGCAAAAACCCTTTCGTCGTTGATTTTACATCCAGCATGGCTGAAGGATTGGGTATACTTCCATCCGCATTGATTCCAATGGATTGTGAAGCGGCAGCAAAAGAGATAAAAATTGTGATTATCGTGAGTATCTTTTTCATAAGAGTATTTTTTTCTGGACAGTATTTTCATTGACCACTGGGGCGGAATATGATGGAAAATAATAAAGGGAATAAATGTGTTTTCATTTTAAAGTTTTTGTTGTTTGAACCACTTTGATATCAAACTACATAGTTTTAAGCCTTCTTCTGAGGTAATAAATGATAAGTCTGAAAATTCTATCATATTCAAACCATGATTAGATTTTGCAAATGAATGCAATACAATATTTCTTGATTTTAACCATAATTTTATATCGTTAAATAAATCCATCGACTCAATAATGACATTTTCGCTTTTTGATTTTATATGCAATCTTGTAAAATGAATTTCACATTTATCTGCTAATATCTTGGAGCCAATATTTAGATTTTTTTTGTTTTCATACCAATGTTTTTCCTTATAACTAATATATGACTGCATCCTATCCGAGATGATACTTTCAGCAATAGCGATTGATGCAATGGAATAAGGTAGGCTTTTATTTTCCTTGGCTATCTTCATTAAAGAAAAGGCTTGCTTGTAGGCGTTGTATTTTATTGATTTTTGCATTTTTAAAATTAGATTTTGGTAAGTTTTTTTAAACCAATAACTTATTTTCGTGGTCAGTGAAGACAATCACCACGAGGGGAAAGACACTTGACCACACGAAAAAAAAGCTGAGTTTTCATTTTGATAAATCAATAATTTAAAGTTTGTAATATTACCAAGGCTTTCAATCTGGTTTAAGTTATTTTGCGATAAATACGTAATACACATATTATTTAAGGATAATAAATTCACTTAAAAAATTAAAAATGCTCATTTTTGATTCGTTATTTTGTTTTTTAACCATTACTTATGAAAAAACACTTTCTACTTTTACTACTTGTTCTGGTTTTTTTTAAATCAGAGGCAGATACGGACTTGGTGA
>NZ_CBABQS010000152.1:0-4527 GCF_964672035.1 Arcicella sp. | reverse complement strand
GACAAACCCAAAGGAATGGGGAAAAGCGTGCGATAACCGTGAATTACATCCATGCCAAAAATCAGGGGAATCTTCATTCTACTTTGATTCACAGCAATTTCTTGGACTTTTCTGATGCGTTGGGGCGTAGAAATACTGAATAAACCGCCCAATTGTCCCGCTTTTATTTTTGCCTCAATATCCGTGCTTACCGTTGAACCCGTGGTGGCTTCCCCAGCGGTCAATAAATTAAGTTGCCCTATTTTTTCATCCAAAGTCATTTTTTTCATTAAGCCATCAATAAACTGCTGTTTGCTGACTTTTTGAGCGAAAGAGTGCATAGAAATCAAGGTTAATATGAGAATGAGTTTTTTCATTTTTGGATTAGTTTTTGGGTATAAATTGGCTGTTTTGAGAGGAATGAATATCGCTTAACAAATCTACAAAAAATGAGGAGATATTAAAGGGAACTTAAACCAAATTGGTTTACGGTCAAAAATTTATTTCACCTTGTTAAACTCAATAAAATCGTAATTCATATTCCCTTTTTCGATGGTTTTGAGGGTCAGAATATGTTGTCCTTTGCTTAGCTTTTGAGCCTTAAAAATTAGTTGTTTATTCCAATGATGCCATTGTCGCCAAGCTACGGTTTCTTTTTCGTGGAAAGTCGATTTGATAACCACGGGTTCGAGCCAATGTTTGCCATCTACGTCAATCGCAATTTTGCCATCGGCATTGGCGGTGTACATCAAAAAACCTTCGTAAAATCCGTCTTCCTTTACGTCAACGGTATAATTAATCCACTCGCCAACCTCAGTCCAACCCACGTATAATTGATTCATCAAAGGCTCAACCACATTAAAAGGACTATTATCAATGTCTTTCGATTTGGTGTAGGAAATATCCACGCCCTCTTTCATGCGAAAAGTATTGTAAAATGTACCGTCATTGGGATTGAGTTTCCCACTGCCATTATTCAAACTATCCTTGTCGTGATAGGCAATTCCCTCACCGCCCAAATCATATTTTTCACATTCCAATTTCCCAGGAATTACTTGAATAGTGTCATTCCAAGGTTTGGATTTATAGTTTGTTTGGGAAAATGATTGGAGAGTGATTAGGCAGAGGAGGAGGATTGTTTTCATTTTGTTTTTTGGCTTAAATTAAAACAAAGATGGTCATTACGTTTTGCAATGACCATCTTTATAAACTAAATATTTGATTTTATTCGATTGGGAATCTTTGCTTTTTGCAAAATATCCTCTGTCAAAATGAGAAAGGCTTACATCTAATTCAAAGATAGTTCCTTTGGTTATTTTAGTTTTTGCGCATTCTCTACCCATTTTTATTTAAGTTATATTGATTCTAATAATTATCCCAATGGTCATTTAGTGGGTCATTCCAATCATTACCTTGTTGATTTATACTGATTTGGTATGCGTAATTGAGGTTCGTATTTTCAATACAATTAGCCAATGACTGTTGTTCAACGAATCTGATAGATTCAGGTGGAGTTTGTAACTCAACTTCATTGAGTAAAATTGTTTCGGGGCTTTTATATTTCTTCATTTGCTTTAAAAATTAAAATCTTCTTTCTATCAAAAATATTCAAGATTGGGCTGTATTTCTGTCCATTTTGTCTAAAAATTCTTCTAAACTATACCCAATTTTGCCAAGCTCTCGAATTAAGAAATTCTTTTGCCCTTTTGTATCTTCGGAGATTGCTGATTTCACTCGTAATAGCGAGGAGAGGTCCTTCTTCGTCCAGAAGTTCTTCAATCTCTCGTCTAATTCTTGATGCTGATTTAGAATCTCTATTCGTAATTGCTCTAACAGATTCTTCTCTGAGATTTTCAAATCGTTCTCTAACTGCTGATTCATTTGATTCAAATTCAGTGATAAATTCCTTTTCAATGTTGATATATTTTGTTGAAATGGATTTTCTTCTATCCTCAATTCTTGTAATTTCTGTAATTTCGTCAATCTCATCAAGTTCAATTTGTTTTGCAACGGCTTCAATGCTTCTTGTAAAAGATTTTTCCTCTGATTCGATTCCTCTAATTCTTTCTTCGAGAGTGATTCCACTTGCTCCCAATTCGCTAAGATAATTTTCAATTCGTTCAATCTCTCCTTGGAATTCTGATTCATAGTTTCCTTGTATATCTCTAATTTCTTTATCTTTTCGTTTATATCGTTCGTCCAATTCATCGTATTTTCTTTCAAGTTCTCCTTTTTCTTCATCAATGAGTTCTTGCTCTTCGTCAATTCGGTCTGCGTTCGATTTAAAAGCGTTTCTAACTCTTTCTGTTTTAAGCTCAAATTCTTTTCTAAGTTCAATTTCAATTTCACTTTGAAGCCTGAGCAATTGGACTCTATTTGTCTCTGTATTGATCTCAACTCGTTGTATTTCTCCTGTAAAAGATTGTTTAATTGCTCTATATTGGTCTGATTCCAAACACTTTCGAATTGCTCGTATAAGGTTGTTAATCTGCGATGATCTGCACGAGAAAGATTCGATTGATTCAAAAAGCTTTCTTTGGAATTCATCAACAAGTAATATTCCCTCGTTATCTCCTTCGGGAACTCGTACATAATTGGTTTGCTCTTGCTCATAATTGTAAATCCAATGTGTTCTATCTACTTTATAAAAAGACTCTTCTATTTCATTTGGAGAGCTTTTAGGAATTGTAATTTCAACAGTATCAATTCCTAATCGCCTGATTTTCAATGCTTTTTCAATATTAACTTTATGAGTCGCAACTATTTCAATTAGAAGTACTGGCTTATTATTTTCATCGAAAAATGCGACATCGGGTTGTATCAATAATTGTATTTTATTTTCAGGTTTCTCAAAATTTATCCCCCTGCCATATTTTACTAAACCATTTTCATCTTCATAAAATTGTAACTCTATTTCAACATAATGTGCCTCTATCATCCAAGAACTACGAATCAGATTAGGCTTTCCTTCAATACCATGGGGTGGGAGTTTAAATAATGATGGAACTTTTATTTGGCGTATTCGCTGTAAAACGTCTTTTGCCAACTTGTGCCGATATGTTTCATCAGAAAAAGTGCATTTTCCTTTTCTTTTAATATCAGTAGGGTCATGTGCAAAATGATGAGTATTAACAGAACCTTTCTTAGCCTGCATCTCTCTTTTACAACCCATACAATAATATCCTTTTCTTCCACTTTCTACCTCAGAAATATGCTTTATTTGATTTTTAATATCGTGGGCATAAACATTATTTTCATGGTTATTGTCTTCTAACATAAAATATTAAATGGTTATTTTTAAATAGAAAATAGCTTTATGATTTAAATAAATAATTCATGTTCAAGATAATAAAAATCAGCTATTATTTTTGAAAGATATATTCAAATTTCTCAAATAAAATCACCAAATTTACAGCGTTATACTCGGAGGTCACTGTTCTGCTTGCAGTTCATACGCCGAGTTTTCGCTTTTATAGCCTCTCCCCATCAATGAGCCTCCAGCCAATTTAAGCCAACGCCCATGCCCGTTTCCATCTTCACAGGGAAAGGTATCGCATTGACCATCAGTTCGTTGACTTTGGTTTTCATGAGTTCTAATTCTGATTTATGTACGTCAAAAACTAATTCGTCATGTACTGTCAGAATGATGCGGGATTGTAGTTTTTCTTGCTTGATGAAGTCGTTTACTTTTATCATCGCAATTTTTATCATGTCTGCCGCCGAACCTTGAATTGGGGCATTTACGGCGTTACGTTCGGCAAAACCACGTTCCACCATGTTCTGAGAATTGATGTCACGGAGATACCTCCTGCGTCCCAAAATGGTTTCTACGTAGCCATTGTCACGGGCAATGATTACGGCATCGTTCATGTATTTTTTGATGGCTGGAAATTCTTTCCAATAATTATCAATCAATTCTTTGGCTTCGGTTCTGCTTACGCCAACTTGTTCCGCTAAACCAAATGCAGAAACGCCATAAATAATCCCGAAATTGACCGTTTTTGCCTTTCTACGCATTTCGGAAGTCACTTCATCCAAACTCACGTTGAATACTTTTGCGGCGGTTGTAGCGTGAATATCTCGCCCTTGATTAAATGCCTCAATCATGGATTCGTCTTTGGCAAATGCCGCCATAATCCGTAATTCGATTTGCGAATAATCGGCAGAAAGGATTAAAAAATCATCATTTTTAGGAATAAACGCTTTTCTGATTTCTCGTCCACGAGCGGTACGAATTGGGATATTTTGTAAGTTCGGATTGGTACTTGACAAACGCCCCGTAGCGGTAACTGCTTGATTGAAGGAAGTATGAATGCGTCCCGTTTTGGGAGAAACCAATAAAGGCAAAGCATCCACGTACGTTGATTTTAATTTCTGTAATTCTCTGAAATCCAGAATCTTACGAGCAATTTCGTGATTTTGTAATTCTAATTTTGATAAAATATCTTCGCCCGTCATGTATTGACCAGTTTTGGTCTTTTTAGCTTTTGCGTCAAGTTTGAGTTTATCGAATAAAATTTCGCCCAATTGTTTCGGTGAATTAATGTT
>NZ_CBABQS010000151.1:0-4586 GCF_964672035.1 Arcicella sp. | reverse complement strand
GTGATTAAAGAATTGGATTTAGACCGTTCAAAAATCAACATGAACGGAGGAGCCATTGCCCTTGGACACCCACTGGGTTGTTCGGGAGCGAAATTATCCGTTCAATTATTCAACGAAATGCGAAGAAGAAATCAGAAATACGGAATGGTCTCTGCCTGTGTAGGTGGAGGACAAGGCGTTGCTGGGATTTATGAGTTTTTGAAGTAATTCTTTGCATTAAAAAGGGGCTAAATCTTAGATTTAGCCCCTTTTTGCGTTTTACTGATTTGATTATGCCGCCAATTCTAACTCACGCACATGAAGCATATCTTTATTGCCAATTGGTCTAACTTCATGGGCTTCAAGCGTAACTACCGCTACGGTTTTACCTTCTTTGGTCATAAATTCTACCTCATAACCTTCGTGATTATCGTAGATTTCTACCACAATTCCCACATCGCCTCTCATTAAACCTTTTTCGGGTTTATCAATGAGCAATACTATTTCATTATATTCCTTTATCATAATTATGCTGGATATGCGGTTACAAATCTTGGAAAATCTTCGTCATTTTTTATAATCCAAACGGAAGTCATAACAATAGAACGACCATTAGGGGCAATTATGTTTCCTGAAATTATAAATTTCAAACCAAATTTTGTTTGTTCGGTTTCTGAAACTTCTCCCGAAGAAGATAATTTGATTAAATCTTTAGCTAAATCTTCAAAATTATCCTTGAAATAGCCAAAAAGATTAAAGAAATTACTTTTCCCTTTTGAGTTCTCTTCATCAAGCAAATAATCAAGAATCTTCTCTTTTGCAATAAAAGCGTTTTCAGAATTGGGTAATTTCATAGATGCAATTTAGTGTTTTTTTTATTTTCTCGTGAAAATAGTGATAATAAAATTTTGGGGAATTGATTTAGAGTTTTAGAATATGGTAATGAAATACGAAGCAGAAATCAGAAATACGGAATGGTTTCTGCCTGTGTAGGTGGAGGACAAGGCGTTGCTGGGATTTATGAGTTTTTGAAGTAGAGATGATAGGAATAGCCAACTTCTGAAAGTTGGCTATTCTGTTTTAAGCAACTTAATTCTATCGGGGTGTGAATATTAAAGTAGTGTAAATTGACAGTTTACTTTGTGATACCCCTTCATTTTGTGTTTCGATTTCAGATTTAGGTATTTTTTCATCAATACTTTTCACCTCAAAATTTACTTTATATTTTTTTGTAAGAAAAACTATATTTTTGGCAAGACTCCTAACAATCATTTTTTGTTTTATTGAGTTTGGGTCGACTTTTAAAGACATTCCACCATGAAATGGGTCATTTTTATCAATAATGATTTCTTCTTTTTCAATTATCAATGAATTAAGAAATTTAGTTGCTCCATTTACTGCCTGAATTTTTCCATCAGGTAAATTGCCCTTGATAATGTAAACTATTGAATTTTGTCGTTGGATTATAAGTTCATTAGTAGTTAAATTTTCAAAGTTTTTTTCTCTACCATTAGGTATTACTTTCCAATCTATATTTATTTTATCCAAAATGTTTGGCTTGATATTTTCATTCGGAGTTGAAAATATTTTGTCTATATCAGCACCAATTATATTTCTATCAATAACACCTTTATACTTTCTAAGATTTTCTGAACCAAGTAAAACCTTAATCATTCTTGGGGCACTTTTGTAATATATTATTTCAATATCCTTAGCCAAATATGCTTCATTATATTGTTCTGCGGTAATATTTTTATCAACACTCATTTCTTCACCACTTTCCAGTTTATAATCAACACTGATATTGTAACTATTACTTTGACTTTTATTTTTAATAAGTCCCAAATATTTTGTTCTTGTAGTTGTTGTAATTGTTTCGCCACCATCAGAAATAGTTGCCTTTGTAGTTACACCTTCGTTTTCAAAAGCATATTCTTCTCGTTTATTATTTATTACCGTAATAAATGCAATACCAATCATAAATGAAAAAATGCCAATTATAAATCTTGTTATTCTTCCATCACCGTTTCTTTTCTCAATTGCTTGAATATCATCTTGTTGGGTGCTAATTTTTTCTAATGGAAACTGTTGATTGTAGGCTAAAACTCCAAGTATCATAAATAAAAAACTGCCAATTGTAGAAATTAAAGGATAATTCTTGTACCAAATCTGTACAGGCAAGCAACAAGATAGAATCAAAGTAACTAATGCTGAAACAGCCCAAATAGAAGTCATTTTAGTGAATTTCATATATTTTTGAAATTATGTGGTTGAATTAAATGTATATTTTTTGTGAATCTAAAATTCTAAAAATCCAAACCATTTTTTGAAAGTAGAATCTCAAATTACTTCAATAAAAGTAGATTTTCAAATTAACCACAAAAGAATCAGTTTTTCAATTAATCCGATGCCAAAATTCTTTTAATCAATTTCCAACTTGCCACTTGCTAAAATCAAGCAATGGACAAAAGGGAACTCTTAAATAAATTAGGAGAAAATGTGGTAAAACTGCGTTCTGAAAAGAATTGGAGTCAATCTGACCTTGCCCGTGCTTGTTTCAAAGACCGTCAAAGCGTTGAAAAATTAGAAAACGGTAAAATAAATCCTTCAATATTTTACCTAAAAGAAATTGCTGATGCTCTGGAAATTCCTTTAAATCAATTGCTTCGTTTTGAATAAAAACTTCAATCTCTACAAATTAGAAATAATTGCTTTTTTCTTCTATTTTTGATTTTCTAAAAAACTCAATGAACGAACTAAGTAATTATTCCGAAATTATCAAAAACCTCAAATCTACCATTCTAAATAGTAGATACAGAGCTGCATTACTTGTAAACCAAGAGTTATTGACTTTGTACTTTTCTGTGGGAAAACTCATCTCCGATAAGACCAAACAAGAAAAATGGGGAGCAAAAGTATTAGAGCGACTTTCGGAAGAGTTACAAAATGAACTGCCTGGATTGAAAGGATTTGGCGCAACAAATTTAAAGTACATGAAAATATTTCATGATGCTTGGAGTGAGTTTGATATTTTGAAAAGTTCTTATATGTCTGATAATGAGAATGATATAATTCGTCAGTCACTAACTGACGAATTGAAAAGAGAGTTTTTGCAAGTAAGTTTTACTCATCACAACCTTATTCTATCAAAAACTTCAACCTTCGAAGAACGTATTTTTTACATACAAAAAATCGCTCAAAATTTTTGGTCTGTTGATACACTCAAACATCACATCAAAGCTAATCTTTATTAAAAAGAAGGGAATCTTCCCAATAATTTCACTCAGATTATTACGGATAATGACGTAAGAGCTAAGGCTCTACAAACATTCAAAGATGAATATTTACTGGATTTTATCAACATTGAAGACCCCGATGTAGAAGATGAGAAAATGATTGAGAATGAGATTGTAAGGAATATAAAGAAATTTTTACTTTCTCTGGGAGCTGATTTTGCATTTATTGGCAATCAATTCAGATTGATTGTTGATGAAGATGAATACTTTATTGACCTTCTTTTTTTCAATCGAAAATTACAATGTTTGGTTGCTTTTGAGTTGAAAAAAGGGAAATTTAAGCCTGAGTATTTGGGGAAGCTAAATTTTTACCTGTCGGTACTTGATGAATACGTCAAACAACCACATGAAAATCCTTCAATTGGAATCATTTTATGTAAAGAAAAAAATAATAAAACGGTTGAATTTTCTTTCCGAGATTTCAATAAAGCAATGGGAGTAGCCACTTATAAAACAGCGAATGAATTACCAGAACAGTTTAGAAATGCTTTGCCTAATGAAGAGACACTCAAAAAACTGATGGATTAGGTAAAATTACTTTTAATCACCCCCTCCGAAACCCATAAGGACAATGCCTACAACCATTCTTACAACAATAACCACGCTTTAAGTGATATGCCGCTGTAAAAACCATAAATCCATCTTCATTCAGATAAAAATCTTCGGAAGGAAATTCATCACGGGTTGATTCTTTTTTATTTTTTGTTGTCTTTTCCATTAAATACCAAACCGTTCTTTTTTGAAAAATGTTTCTTTTTGCGTATTTTTGTCCTTCTAAATGCTCAAAATGAACGAATTTCAAGGTAAATATCATCATAACAATGCGCTTGCTCAACAGGCGGACGTTCGTGCTTTTACCACCAGTTCACTCTACGGTCATTTCTGCAAAATTCACCGCATCCTCACCGTATCTGTACAAATTCTGTACGTTATCAGCCTCTTTGGCGATTTTGGGACTGGGAACGGTAGCCGTCGCTGTTAGGGATTTAGGTATCAAAAAATACTTACCAATAATATCTCTTCAATCTCATTCTTTTTCAAAAAATCATTCTCGCTCAATCACTTTGTGCCTTGGTGGCTTTGCTACTTTGTGCCTTAAAAAAATACCATGATTTCCACAACCAAAAATTATACGATGCAATCTGCCTCCGATAGAGCTATCATGCTCGAAGACCGTTTCGGAGCTCATAATTATCATCCAATGCCCGTAGTCCTTCAAAAAGGCGAAGGCGTATTCGTTTGGGATGTTGATAATAAACGCTATTTCGATTTCCTTTCCGCTTATAGTGCGGTAAATCAGGGTCATTGTCA
>NZ_CBABQS010000150.1:0-4739 GCF_964672035.1 Arcicella sp. | reverse complement strand
GTATTGATCTGATTTTTCATGTATTTTGTCTATCAAAAAGGACTTCCTTTACAAAGACAATTTTTTGCCGTGAAAAACACGCTTTAAACCAATTTAACGAGGGGTTAATTTTCATACCCTTTTTGATAACACAAACACTTTATGCCAGTAACATTTTTTGCAGTGGCTAATTTCCTCAAAATTTAGGTGATACTCCAATTATTGCCCAAAAATAAGTAAAATATAAATAAAATATAAGTAACACAACTAAATTTTTAGGTTGAAACCGCTACTTTCCGTCTGGTTGTAATGAAAACCTCGAATCTGAGAACAAGGAGGATATAGTCCTCATAGATAGCGATTTAAGGGTAAAAAAGTTAGTATTCCAGTCGGTCAGGGATAAGAGTTAAATATCTGTTCTTCAAAAAATTTAACAAGTAAAAAATAAAAAATTCCAAAACCAAAATTAATGGTTTTGGAATTTTTTATTTTTTTATTTTTCCAATCAACATCAAAACTCGTATCTTGCCCCTAGTTGAACTTGATAAGTGTTGGTTACATTGGCTGGTACAAGTTGTCCAAAGGTTGCATTTACTTGGTATCCATAAATATTACGTCCTTGTTTTTTGGCATCTGGGTCTAAGCCTAATGCTCTGAATAACTGCTGATTACCTCCAGAAACTACCATTTGCTTTCCTGCATCTTTATTCAATAGATTCATAAAATTGAATACTTGAGCCTGTAAAATAATACGATGTTTACCCACAGATTTGATTAGTTGATTATCAATCGTGAAAGATAAGTTTATATCCATATTATGCCAGAAAGGGTTATACAATTCATTTCTAGTTGCCATTTGTCCTGCCTTACTTTTCAAATAATCTGCTGCAGTATTGTCTGGATTATTAATCAACTTTGTTAAATTTGTCGCCAAAGCTTTTTCTAAAGTAGTTGAATTTGGATTACTGTTAATGGTTGATGGATCGAAAATGAAAGCACGTTTGTTATTGTTGATAGTCAAACTTGATCCGTCTCCTGTAATATCACCAAAAATAACTGGCGTCCACGGATTTCCTGAAATTCCCACATATTTAAAGCCTAATTGAAACCCTTTCCATTTTGGTGTGATTCCATAAACTACAATTTTGTTTCTAAAATCTGAATTAGCGGCTCCTTGATTCCCTTTTAAATCCCGTGGATCATCAAAAATATTTCCACTTGAGTAAGTTGTTCTTGCAATACAACAGTTATAAGAATTATCGTCTTCCGTTTTATTTATTGTGAAAGATGCACTCAAAATCGCTCCTTTTGGAAAAACGATTCCTGCTTCAAATGATACTCCTTTTTGCCAAAGTGACGCATCTCCGTTTAATTCCAAAACTCTACTCAACTCTGGGTTTTTGGTTACATCAGCATAATTTATCGGATAAGTAATCACTTGAGGACTGGCTGGATTGGCAACGGCTACTTTTTCAACCGGTGCAAAAACACCACGTCCTCCCTCATTTTCTAATCTGAAATCTGGTTGATCTCTTAAGTTCAAATCTTGATAACGATAGTTATGCATGGTATTAGCATAGTAAATATTAGCACCAACATAAAACATTCTATTAAAGAACTGCTTGAAAGAAGCGTTCACTTTATAGGTAATTGGTGCTCTGAAATTATTTCCAATCAAATTTACATAAGCAGGGGGAATTGTTCCTCCTACGGGAATTCCAGGAACCTTATTGATATCTGCTCGATAAGCTGGATAATCTGGAGTTGGTAAAGCATTACTTGGATAAACCACGTTAGCCAAATTTACACCTGACTGTAAAATATTGCTCAATTGTGTCCAATGAACAATATTGGCAGAAAAAGCACCTCCCCCAATTTGGAATACAGAAGATTGATCCCCTTTCAAATCATAAGTAAACTGGATTCTTGGTTGGATATTTGTATAATCGCTGGCAACAACGTCAGTGCGTTTTCCTAATAATTTATCAACTAAAGCATTGTAGGCTGGTTTTGAGGAAAATATTGTTGCATCCCATCGTAAACCAGCTTGCAAATTCATTTTTGGGTTTAAATTATACTCCATTTGTGCGTAAGCAGATACGTCAAAGGCAGTTTGATTCAAAAAGGGAGCTAAACCACTTTCAGGCGCTAAAGGTACTAAACGTGTATAGGCACTTGGTTTCAATTTGTCTAAATTATCCAAACTGGCAAACTGGAACAAGCCCCCTTGTTCGTTTGAATTTAAGGTATGAGTAAAAGTAATTAAATTATCTGTTCCGAAAGTGAAGTTAAATTTGCCAGCTTGTAAGTATATATTTTCTACGATTTGAAGTTGCTGTTCTCCTTGTTTTTCAGGAGCAATTCTATTTCCACCAAACTGAAAAGTTCTTGAAACGTTAGTTATTCCATCAGATAAAGTTGAAGCGATATTCACAAAACCTCTTGGCAAAGTGTTATATGGAATGAAATCACGTTGAGCTTTTAAATATTGAAATTTCAATTCGTTGTTTATTTTGCTCGAAATTTGACTTCTTAAACTCAAAGTTGTTGAGAATAAAGTAATGTCGTGAGAACCATAAGACTCTCTAACAGCAGCATTGTCAGGCGAGGCGTAAGCTGAGAAATCACTATTTTGATTTGAATAATTACTTCTCAAGGTAAGCTTATTGTGAGCATTAATTTGCCAATCTATTCTTCCGAAATATGTTCTGCTGGCAGGTTTAATTGAAAATGCTCCTGTTTGAGTACTTGGGTCTTGCAAACCATATTTTGTCGAAAGAATACCTAAGAATCTATCTAAATTGACTTTTGAAATAGACTCAGCTTTTTCAGTTACTAAATCTGTAACGTTCAGAACTGAGAATGGTTGAGAACGATCTTCAGAGTCAAAAGCAACAAAATAATGTAGTTTGTCTTTGATAAGTGGTCCCCCCAAAGAAAAGCCGTATTGATTAATGCTAAAATCTTTGATGGTTCTTCCTAAATAATCCGTAGAAGAGGTTAAACCCTGACTACGATTGTAAAGAAAAGCAGAACCAGTTAATTGATTGGTTCCAGATTTTGTGATTACGTTTATAGCACCACCGCCTTGTCTTCCCTGCAAAACATCATAATTATTAGTGGAAACTTCATATTCTTTCACTGCCTCAATTGACACCGTAAAAATTGGTAAAAGTCCACCGTTCATCATAAAACGTTGATTCATTCCATCCAAACTAACGCCCGTAGAACTTTCACGATTTCCACCGATACCAATATTTGGGTTTGCTGGAGAAGAAACGCCTGTCATGGGAGATAAACTCGCCAAATCTTGAAAACTACGATTGCTAGCTGGTAACATTTTCAATTCTTGAACCCCCAGGCGCTTGGCAGTTCCAGTTGGAGAAAATTTTGAGAACACATCATCTTGTGCTTTGATTACGACTTCATTCAACAAAGTAGTATTTTCAGAAAGTTTAAAATCTACTTTTAGGTTCTCACCGATAGAAATGGTATAACCTGTACGTTTTTCAGTACTACTTCCAACATTTTTCGCCGTAATTGTGTAAGGTCCACCTAGAGCAATATTCTTAATTACATAAAAACCGACATCATTCGTAATAACCCCATCTATAAACCCCGTAGATTCGTTTTTGAATGTAATAGTAGCGCCAGGAATTGCCTCACCATTTGAGGAGCGAACGAAACCATTAATGCTCGCATTAGTTTGTCCATAAATTTGAGAAACAGAGAAAATCTGAATGCTCAAAAAGAAGACAGTTAAAAATTGAAAAGTTCTTTTCATGAATATGTATGTTTAATTTTCCACAAAATTAAACACACTTCAATTTTTCTTTTTTGTGTATATATTATGGTTTAATTAACAAAGATGGACATTCTTACTGTAGAAATTAACAAATAATTTTTCTTATGATTAAAAAAAGATTATGTTGATTTTTAACAATAACTGGAAAACAAAAATATCTGAATTTAGTTCTTCACTGGACTTTTTACTCAGATATTCAGTTTAAACTCTTAGAAACGAAAATTGATTCATGGGTACTTATTATCTAATCTCTCATTTAGCATTTAGTCACTTATTCAAAATTTTGGTTGCAACTAAAGAAAAGTGAAAAATTTCCCACGGCCTTCGTAGATTTTTTTAGTATAAAATTGCCTGTGAGCGATTGTAGAGCCTTAGCAGGAGGTTATTATCTGATAATTTATCTTACCACTCTCTTATTTTAAAGTCTAAAAAACAACCAGACCTTTCAGATTCTTCAAGATTGTGTTTAAAAACGTACAATTTAATTGAATCATTAAAATATATGCTCTTACAATCGTATAAACGTAATTTAGGGCTGAGTTCACCATTTGGGCCAAATCTAAACTATCATGTCTCCTAAACTCAATTTTTACAAGAATACATGAGATTTTGATTTATGAGACGCAAAAAAAGATATTTGAGATTAGTTTTTGAGATAATTTTTATTGTATCATAGAATGGACGTTTGGTGAGCAGCAATTTCTTTTTTGGCGATTTATTCGATTTTAATTTGATACATAAATGCCATATAATCGTAAAGTTCTTTAAAATTCTGAAAAGATTTAACCATAAATACTGCTCTTAATGTTGCCCAAAGTCTTGATTTAGTTTTAGTCATTTTCCAAATAGCTTGAAAAGTTTTGCTACAACGTTGGACAAGTTGGTCATTATGAAAAGCCAATAACATTAGATAAGCCATGACGGTTGAAAGATGCTTTTTACCATGTCCATAATT
>NZ_CBABQS010000149.1:0-4852 GCF_964672035.1 Arcicella sp. | reverse complement strand
CCTACTTCCCCCCCTTCAAAATCGCCTGATAACGATTCATATCCGAAAACAATTTCAAAGCTGACTGAATCTCAGGGTCTTTGGCGAAAGATTGTTCACGAGTACCTTTTTGGAGATAATAATGTACGATAATTTCCTGTTCCAACGCTGTTTTGATTTCATCTTTAAACTTCATCATATCCTCCACTTTACTATGAGATAATTTTGAACGGAGTGCCTTTAATTGTTCCGAAACTACATCAAAATAACGCTCCTTTTTTGCCGAGGCTTCCAAGGTATTTAAATCTCTTTCGGCTTGGGTTGTATAGTCAAAATCTTGGGTTGATGCCCACTTTACAAAGTCTTGATATTCTGAAGCCGACAACTCAAAATCCTTAGCCGATTTAATCGATGGATGGTCGAAATGATATTTAATAGCATAGTCAAACAAAATGTATTTGTTTGACAATGAAAGCGTTACTGCCGCAGGAGCTATTTTTTCTACTTCAATGTCTGGCAAAACTCCACCACCATCATAAACCGTTCTTCCACTTTTTTTAGTCTTGAAAGGGCGTTTTAATGAATCTGGTAATTTCCCAACGCTACCATCTGGATTACGGTGTGCATAGTCGATGGCTTGGATACAACGCCCACTTGGAATGTAGTATTTTGCCGTGGTAACTTTCAGTTTGGTGTTATACGTCAAATCACGAGTAACTTGCACCAAACCCTTGCCATAAGTACGTTGTCCAATCAACACGCCACGGTCATAATCCTGAATTACGCCCGACACAATTTCCGCCGCCGAAGCACTTCTTGAATTGGTCAAAACGCTAATCGGCATCTCCGTATCCATCGCAGGATTGAGTCCCGTGTAGGTTTTGTTCCATTCTTGCACTTTTCCTTTGGTCGAAACAATTTCAGATTCTTTTGGCAAGAAAACATTACAAATATCCACCGCCATATTCAACAATCCACCTGGATTTTCACGAAGGTCAAGCACCAATTTTTTCATGCCTTTTGCCTTCAATTCCGTAAAAGCCTGACGCACTTCTTTTGAAGCAGTACCCGTAAAATCTTTCAAATCAATGTAGCCCACTTCGTCATTAATCATGCCGTAGTAAGGAACATTTTTCATTTTCACCACATCACGAGTAACGGCAATTTCCTCCAATTTATCCGTTCCGTAGCGTTTTACGGTCAATTTTACGGATGTACCCGTTTGTCCTTTTATCAATTTGCCTGGGTCGATTCCTTTTTTAGATTTTAAATCAACGCCATCTACTTTCACGATTTCATCGCCAATTTTCAAGCCCGATTTTTCGGCAGGTGTACCTTCGTCAATCAGCATCACCATGATACGTCCATTGCGATTGCCCGTCACGATGCCGATACCATTATATTTGCCCGTTGTCATGGTCATATAATCCTCAATATCATCTTCGGCATAATAGACGGTGTAAGGGTCAAACGATTTCAACATCGCATCAATCGAAGTTTTGACCGTCTTATTAGGATTGATTTCGTCCACATAATAGCGATTCAATTCCTTGAAAAGTGTGGCGTAAATATCCAAATTTTTAGCAATATCAAAGAATCGCTCGCCTGGGTCAGAGAAGGAAGCCAACGATAGTCCCACTACCGTTATCCCGCTGACTATTAGGGTTTTAGTGTATTTTTTTATGTTCATTTTATTGTTATTTCTTTTAAAATACGATTTACTCAAATTGCTCCTCTACGTTTGATAATATTTCACAGTCACAAAAACCACCTTTGTTTGATAACCATTCAAGAACATCTTTGACGTTAGGAATATTATTTTCAATTAAGAACTTTTCAGTTAAAAGTGTTGTATGATTACATTCGTTTAATTCTTCATCTAAATAATCAAATAGCTTGGTAAAATAACTTTTATCCATCGGGAGATTATTCTCGAATTCCTTTTTTTGATAACTTTTTATTTGATTTAGAAGTTCTTTACGCCTCTGTTTATCAGTATTCATTTCAGTTAGATTTTATTTTTATTAACAATACTTACTTTTCCCTTTGTTGTTCTTCCCCGTCCCGCCATCGTTTGGTATTTTTACCAACGACACTTGCGAAAGCAATTGGACGAATATTTTTTTCCCTGGCTTTATCATAGAAATCCACGGGACATCAAACATTAAGGGTTTCTTTTAAGGACATTTTTTTCAATTTCCCTTGTTGCATCTGTTTAATTTCACCAAATGATGCCTTTAAGTCTCGTTTCACTTTTAAGAGTTGCTCGTATCTACTGAATTTTTCTTGAAGTGAATCCCAATCTTCTACGGGTATTTGGACTAATTTACGTCCTGTTGTATCTGTAATGTATTGAATATGTGATGTAAGCATTTTCTTGTTTTTACAAATATTTAACGCAAAATCAAATACGATATTTCAAACAAAAACTAAACCATTTTCTGAAAAATCGCTTTCATGGATTTTTCTATCTTGGCGTAATCTTCGATTGTCTTTGCAATATACACAAAAGCAATATACACTGGAATTTGGGAGGCTGGTTTTTGTAGCAAAAGGTGCTTATGAAGGCGGTATGCCTCACGGGTACGACGCTTGATGAGATTTCTATCAACAGCGTGTTTGAAGAATCGTTTGGAAACGGAGATTAGAATTTCGGGGGAATGAGTTAAAAGTTGAGCATTTAAAGTTGAAAGACTATCAAACTCGTTTTCACTTTCGACTTTCAACGCTTGACTGTCAACTTTCTGAATATAAGAAACACGAAAAGGGTAGAGAAAAACCGATTGGTTTGTTTCTCTACCCTTTTTATCAAAGAGTTGTTCAATAACTTTTTTGGAATTGAGTCTTTCGGACTTCTTAAAAGTAAATTTCACGATATTCAGTCAATAGTTAAGATTTAATGAGTAATAATTGAACTAACTATTCTCTATTAATTCGGGCGGCGAACCGCATTAACTATTCTCTAAAATCTATTTACCTCTCTTCTCGTCAGAAACGGTCAATTTGTGTCTTCCTCTTGCACGACGAGCCGCCAATGTACGACGACCGTTTGGAGTTGACATTCTTTCACGGAAACCGTGTTTATTTTTTCTTTTCTTTACCGATGGTTGAAACGTTCTTTTCATGACGATATATTAATAAAATCTTTAAGTTCTTAAAACAGGACTGCAAAGGTAATGAACTTATTTTTATTTCCCAACTCTTTTTTAAAAGTTTCTGTTTTTATATGATTGATTATGAGTAATTTGGTCGCTTTTAAGCGATTGCACACTCCAAAATTCCATTGCGAGTTCAATTCATGTTCCATAAAGTACCATGAAAACCTTATGATAAAATACAAAATCTCTTCCGAAAAGCCCCAAAGCCATTTCTTACAGATTGAAATGGTGATTGATAATATTAAGTCCGATACCATCGAATTGCAACTCCCTGCTTGGCGACCTGGACGATATGAACTCCAAAACTTTGCCAAAAACATTCAACAATTTGAGGTGTTTTCTTCTAAAGAAAAAGTTCTATTCCACAAACTCACCAAAGATCGTTGGCTAATTCATACGACTGATTTACAGGAAGTTATTGTAAAATTTACATACTTTTCTAATGTACAAAATGCAGGAAGTTCGTTCGTGGATGAGTCGGTGCTGTACGTCAATTTTGTGAATTGTTTGCCTTACGTACAGGGGCGAATGGATGAACCTTGTGTTTTGGAAATGGTGATACCGAAGGATTATAAAATCGCTTGTGGAATGCCTAATGAAAACCACATTTTTTATCCAAGCAATTATTATGAATTAGTCGATTCTCCTTTACTTGCCAGTCCATATTTGCAACATCAAACTTATAAAGTTGGCGAGAATGATTTTTATGTTTGGTTTTTAGGAAACTATACGCCCGATTGGACGAAATTATTATCCGATTTTCAAGCATTTACTGAGAAACAAATTCAAATAATGGGTGATTTTCCAGAAAAGGATTATCATTTTATCAACTGGATTCTGCCAACTTCTTTTTATCATGGCGTAGAACATCGGAACTCAACCATGATCGTTTTAGGTCCAGATTCTGAGGGCGATGGATTGTATAATGACCTTTTGGGCGTTTCTTCACACGAGTTATATCACGCTTGGAATATCTGCAAAATTCGTCCCGTTGAGATGATGCCTTACGATTTTACGAAAGAAAACTATTTTCCAACGGGTTTTGTGGCGGAAGGCGTTACGACATATTACGGTGATTTATTTTTAGTTCAATCGGGTGTTTTTACGCAAGAACAATATTTAAAAGAGTTAGAAACTGTCTTGAAACGTCATTTTGAGCAAGATGGAAAAGCTTTTCAGTCGTTGGTAGAATCCTCTTTTGATTTGTGGTTGGATGGTTACGTGCAAGCTATTCCGCACCGTAGAGTTTCAATTTATCAGAAAGGAGCGGTTGTTTCTTTGATCTTGGATTTAATGATTCGCTTGCGTTTTGGACATCAAAAATCATTAGAAACCGTCATGCAAATTTTGTGGGAACGTTTCGGAAAAATGGGCGTTGGTTATTCATTAGAAGATTATCAGCGAGTTTGTGAAGAAGTTTACGGACGTTCATTATCAAACTATTTCAAAGATTGCATCAACGGAAATATGCCACTCGAAAGCATGGTCAATGAGTTGTTAGATGCCTTCGGTTTACAGATGCAGTGGAATGAAGAAGGAAAGATTCATTTGGAAATAATGGAAGCGGATAATGAGAATCTGAAATTGTGGTTAAATTTGTAGGAGATTTAAAAAAGAAAGGTTCAACCAAGACTTATATGAATATTTACGGAAGTCGTCCTTTGGAAGGACGACTTCCGTATTCTCGACATGAAAAGAAGATTAGACCAAAATCA
>NZ_CBABQS010000148.1:0-4867 GCF_964672035.1 Arcicella sp. | reverse complement strand
GAAGGATTTAAACACGAACAAGGATTTGAATATCAATTACTTATCGAAATTGTGGATGTTCCCGAAGGTTTAGCGGATGGCTCAATATTTAAATACGTTTTAAAACGAATAATTAGCAAAACCGCCATCGAATCCAACATAATTACGAGTTCGAAGGTGGTAGGAACACCATCGCCACCCGTCAATAAAAGTCGAGCCACAGAATGGATTCTCACCGATTTTATTTATAAAAATAACGGACTCGAAGCCAAAGGCTTTGAAGCAACCATGACGCTGGATTTCGCCCAGAAAAAAGTCTTTGGTCAAGGCCCTTGCAATCGTTATTTTGGCACTTTGAGAGATTTAGATAAAAACCGAGTTCGCTTTGAAAACATTGGCAATACAAAATCAACTTGCAACTTGATGGACAAAGAAAAAGCCTTTTTTGAATTATTACCACTTACCCAAAATTTCGTGATAGAAGGCGAAAGAATGTACGTTTATCATGGCACAGAATTATTGTTGGCTTTTAGAAGAAGATGAGTGTGTAGAACTTTAAAAAAGAGTTTTCAGTTAAACAACATAAGAACTTAATTATTCAAATACTAAGACAAATAACTGAAAACTAATGGAAAGATTTAAAGGAAAAGTAGTCCTCATTACTGGCGGAGGTCGTGGTATTGGTCGAGCAATATGCGTTCGTTTTGCTCAAGAAGGCGCAGATATTGTTTTCACGGGCAGAAGTAACGATGAAAATGTGGCAGAAACCATTCGTCAAGTGGAAGAAACGGGTGCAAAAGCCCATTTTATTCAGTCGGATATTTCGCAAGTACCAGCCGTCTATGCGATGGTAAAAGAAGCACTTGATACCTTCGGACAAATTGATATTTTAGTCAATAATGCCGGCATTGAAATCAACGCTCCATTTTGGGAAGTTGAGGAAAAAGATTACGATGCCGTGATGGATACCAATTTGAAAGGAATGTTTTTCTTGACGCAAGCCTTTGTAAGATTCGTGAAAGAAAACAACCGTACGGGCGTAATTATCAACAATAGTTCGGTCCACGAAGAATTACCTTTTCCTAATTTTACGCCCTATTGTGCCAGTAAAGGCGGTATGCAAATGGTGATGCGTAATTTATCCGTAGAATTAGCTCCTTTAGGAATCAGGATTAATAACGTTGCACCAGGAGCCATTAAAACACCCATTAATGCTAAACTTTTGAGCGACCCAGCATTGTTGGCAACTTTGAAAAACAACATTTCACTCGCACGTTTGGGCGAACCCGAAGATGTAGCGGGCGTAGTAGCTTTCTTAGCTTCCGAAGATGCTAAATACGTAACGGGTTCAACTTATTATGTGGATGGTGGATTGACTTTTCATTATACGGAACAGTAGGTTTTATACGGTAACATAACTTTCAAAAGGTTCAGCTTTTTTCGTAAATTGCTGAACCTTTTTTTATTTTCAACAAAAGCATGGTTAAAGAAATTAAAATACAAAATTATAAATCCGTACAAGACTAATTGGAGAATTATCCGTATTTTTATAATTCATCATCAATCTAAAATCATCCATGAAAAAACTTTTTATTACTTTCCTTCTAACTAATGCTACTTTCACTTCCGTTTTTTCCCAAAAAACTATTCAACGAGACCCCATTATTGAAAATATGGTTTCGGAAATTAATTCGGATAGTCTAAAATCTCATATTCTAAAGTTGGTCAGTTTTGGTACACGCAGTACGCTCAGCACAACCACGGATTCAAAAAAAGGTATCGGAGCGGCAAGGGCTTGGGTTTTGAGTCGTTTTCAAGAATTTGCCAAACAATCTGACGGAAGAATGACCGCTAAAATTGACTCGTGGACGCAAAAAGCCGATACCAAAAGAGTTGATGTGGACATCCAAATGGGGAATGTAATTGCCACACTAAAAGGTTCGGATGCCAATGACGACCGTGTTTTCTTAGTTTCTGGACACATTGATAGCCGTGTTTCTAATGTAATGAATCGTACCGATGATGCCCCAGGAGCCAATGACGACGGTTCAGGAACGGCCGCAGTGATTGAATTGGCCAGAGTTATGGCAAAGGCAAAATTCCCCGCAACGGTGATTTTCTTGGTTGTAAGCGGTGAAGAACAAGGGCTTTTGGGAGCTGAACATTTTGCAAGTCAAGCGATTGAGGAAAAAACCAACATCGAAGGCATTTTGAATAATGATATTATGGGTTCAAATAATTCTAACGAAACTAACATTATTGACAATACCAGAATTCGGATTTTTAGTGAAGGTTTGCCCTTTTTCGAATTAGATAAAAAAGCATTGAGTATTCGTAATTTTGGCCAAGAAAATGATGGCAAATCTCGTACTTTGGCTCGTTACGCAAAAGAAGTTGGCGAACGTTATGTAGATAATTTGGAAGTAGTGATGGTGTATAGAAATGACCGATTCTTGCGGGGAGGCGACCATACGCCATTCGTACAAAAAGGATTTCCTGCCGTTAGAATTACGGAAATGAACGAAAATTATGAGCATCAACACCAAGATTTACGCACTGACAAAGGCATAAAATACGGCGACGTTCCCGAAGCAATGGACTTTGAATATCTTCGTAAAAATACAGCCATGAACTTAGCAACACTTTCAAACTTAGCAAAAGCACCAGCCACGGTTCAAAACTTAACGATTGATACTAAAAATTTAACCAATTCAACCACTTTATTTTGGCAAGCACCAAAAACTGGGAAAGTAAAAGGTTATTACGTTTTGATGCGTGAAACTTACCAACCATTTTGGCAAAAGAAGATTTTTACCACCAAAAACGGAATCGTTCTTCCTTATTCAAAAGATCATTATTTCTTTGCTGTTGAGGCAGTTAGCGAAGATGGAAATGAAAGTTTACCCGTTTTGCCGAAAGTTGGTATGTAATATTTTAGTGGCGACTTCGTGTGAAGCGAAGTCGCCATTTGTTTATCTAATCATGCCTAACTGTATCAACTTCTACTTCTATTGAATCTTTTTGAGCCATTATTTTTGGCAATTCCAACTTCATTTTTGGGTTCAATTCATTGATTCTACGAGTCGCTAATTCAATAAATTTACAATCAGCCGTTGGCTTTTTCAATTTTCCACAAGTTCTGATATATTCTTGATAAAATATCAAAGCCATTTCTTTATCATTCTTCTTTTTTTCATATATTTCGGCTAATCTAAAAACTGCTTTTGGGCGATAATTAACAATTTTTTGAAGTGCTTTTATAGCTAAATCTGTATCCCCATTTTTATCATAAACATCCGCAATTCCCAACTCATAATCTGAAATTCTATCGGACGTTCCTAAACCAATTGCTTGATTAAAATTCTGGTTTGCTTCTTGTAAAATTTCGTGGTTTTTTTCGGTAGATTTCAGTAAAGCAAATGCCAATCCTGCTCTTACGTTTTCAGTGTCCTCTCCTACTGCTATCAGCCTTTTGAAAGTAGCAATAGATTGCGGAATACTATCCATTTGGTAATAGGCCGTTCCTAATAATCTTTGGTAATAAGCTGTTGAATCTCCCAAACTCATTACATATAAAATCTCTTTCCTAACCCCTTCAAAGTCACTTCCTCGATAAAATAATCTACTTCTCAAATACCTAATTTTGATAGAAGAACTATCTAAATTAAAACCCTTTTCAATAAGCGGTTTTGCCAAATCATCTTGGGGAATATTGAGATATAGATTCGCTAAACTGGCAATACTTTCCATATCATTTTCATCTAAAATCACTGCTTTTTTCAAATAAGCAATGGCCTCTTTTGAATGTTCCATACGTACACTTATACGGGCTAATTCTTTCCAATAAAATGTATTGGTTGTATCTAATTGATTAAGTTTTTGATGTAATTTAAAAGCCTCCAAATAATTATTCTCCTTTTCTGATATTGCAGCAATTTGCAACAGAATTTCTGATGATTCTGGGCTCTTTTTTAAAGCGGAATAATACAATTTTTTAGATTGAGAAATACGCCCTAATTTGAAGTTGCAAAAAGCTTGTTTTTGCAGCATTTCGACTTGTGTACTATCACCCGTATTTAATTTTTCCAAAATTACCAGAGCTTGATTATATTGCCCTTTTTGCATCAATCCATCAATGGATTGAACGTCGTTTTGAGAAAATGTTTGGATGTGAAATAAACAGAAAAAAAGGCACGAGATAATGAAAAGATTTTTCATGTTTTGAAGGGTTTTAAGTATAACAACTAAATAATTAGGTGAATATACTAAAATTTTAGTTTCTCCAATTATTTTTCCTAAAACTGTCCGCATTTGAGGTATAAAATCCCTAAGTTGTATATAGAATCCACAAAAAAGAACAACTTTTATTCCACAAATTTTATTTGATTGGTGGAATAGAATTGGTGATGTCAATAGTATAGAAACAAATCAATAAGAACATGGAAAATCAACAAAATAATCAAAGTCAATACCTTCCTTCTGATCAGGACTTAAAGGGTGGAGAAATGCCAAATAAAGTGATTGTTCAAAGTGAAGAAAAAACGTGGGACGGCCCTTTAGGAGAAGCAGTAAGAGATTCAGGAACTGGACAAGGTTATCCAACACCCGAACCAGAAATTGAACCCTCAACCGAGGAAACTGGCAACCAAAGACCTATAAATGACCCTAATGAAGCACGACCTCAAACATCGCCGCCAACGGTAATTCAAGAACCCGTAGCAGAAACCGAGGAATATCAAGATTCTGCTGATTTAGCAGAAGATATTATTGAGCATTCTGAAAGAGGAAATTTGAATGACATGGAAGGTTATAATGAACCTAAATCAAACGAAAGTCAGTTTTACAAATAATTAAATATACCTCTATCCTATACAAAAGGGCATTAACT
>NZ_CBABQS010000147.1:0-4986 GCF_964672035.1 Arcicella sp. | reverse complement strand
GGGATTAGTGGAAAGTTACATTATGATTATTCGATTAAATATTTGGCTAAACGATTTAACAAATCAGTGTGCAAATCAGAAGAAATACTCCCGATTTTTCCTTGTATATTTCTCTGAGGTTCAATGCCTAAAAACCCTAATCTGATAATAGATGATTGCTGTAATTTATTTGATGTATCGGGCATTATCATTTTATCAAATTCTGTAATAAATTGATGTAATTGAGTGGAAATACCACAAATTAAAAAATCGTTAAACCGTGGCATGATACGTAAAACGAGAACTGGACGTTTCTTGTAAGTTCCATCGGCTTGTTGTAAAGCTGCCAAAACAATATCTACTTCGGTCATTGTGGATTAAAATGTGGGTTAAGTTCTAACAAATCTTGTTCTGAATATTCAGGTTCATTATCTCCATAAGCAAAGTTTAGATTTTGCCCCGTCATCTTATAAAACTCATTTTTTTCTTCCTCAAAATCCAAAGAAGGTTCAACATCATTTATCCACGTTTTAAACTCTTTTTGAGTTTCAGGAGTCATCGTTTTAAATAACAAAATTAACGCTTGTGTCTGGGGTGCGGCTTGCATTGTCATTATTTGGGATGTTTTAAGTATTTTTTCAGATAATAATTATTCAATATTTCACGCATGCGCCTCCAACCACTCTTCGCCACTCTCATAAATCTCTTTTTTCCAAATCGGCACCACGGTTTTTAGGGTATCAATCAACCATTGACATGCTTCAAAAGAGGCTACTCGATGTGGTGTTGAAACGGCAATAACGACCGCCACATCGCCAATTTGCAAAACGCCTTTTCGATGAATCATTACGATTTTTTCAATATCCCAACGCTCACGAGCTTGATTGGCAAGTTCCTCCATCTTTTTTACGGCCATCCCATCATACGTTTCAAACTCCAAACGGACTACTTCTTTGGCATTATTATGATTACGAACGGTGCCAATGAAAACATCAATTGCTCCCGCACGTTCTGACTGAGCCGCATCTATACACGCCTGAATGTCAATGGATTTATCAGAAATTTCAATCATTATTTTTTGTAATACAGACTATTATTCTATTTTTATTAAGGTACAGATTAGGCATCCCCGACAAAGTCTGTGTTACCTCTCCAACGCTACAAACGAATATTTATACAAATGTTTTTCATCCGTTTCAAAATCTTCACGTTTTGTTTCTTGCCAAATAGTTTTATCAATTGTTGGGAAAAAAGTATCTCCTTCAAAAGCATGGTGTACTTCGGTCAGGTAAATTTTATCAACTTTTGGTAAAGATAAGCGATATATTTCTGCTCCGCCAATGACAAAAGTTTCTTCATTTTCAAGCTCCTGAGCCTTTTTAATGGCACTTTCTAAGGAATCTACCGTAATACAACCTTCAATCTGAAAATCAGGATTTCGGGAAATAATGACCGAAGTACGGTTTGGTAAAGGCTTCCCGATTGACTCAAAAGTTTTGCGTCCCATAATGATACAATGACTCGTAGTGAGCCGTCTGAATTGTTTTAAATCATTGGGTAAATGCCAAATTAACTGATTATTATGACCGATAACACCATTTTCGGCAACGGCAACGATTAAGGAAAGTTTCATCACGTAAAGATAATCGGATAAACAGAAATAGCCATGCTTTTAGGGCATGGCTATCGTAAAATATCAATAAGTACATTATTCCTTAGCCTCTCTAAACATCACAAAACGCTTTTCAGTAACCGCAGCTATTCTTATATTCAGGATTTTACCTGCCTTAAATTTAGAATTATCAGTGTCACTTACATAAATTCTATCCGTCCGATAATCGCCAATCACTTTGTCTTTATAAAGCAAATCAAAGTGTTCTTCGTGCTGTTTTAAGGTGAGATTCGTAGATAATTCTGATTCGATATTTCTTTGCGTATTTGGATCGTAGGTGTAAAATTTCGAGAATAGATTTACCTTTGTGTCAGAGAGCTTTTCTAATCTAACACTCGGTCCAAAAGAAACTCCTTGATTCCCCACGCAAGACCAAGAAGGTGCAAGATTTGAAGTTGTATTTGGCTTAAAAACGCCCGTTAACTCATCAGGTGTATAAGTAAAATTATCTGATTCACAGGCCATTACCGTAATCAGAAGCGATAAACAAGCGGTAATTCTTTTCATGACTTTTGAGTTTTATGTGATGATTTGAAAGACGTAATTGTTTATAAAATGGTTGCATTTGTGAGTTGCCAACTCATTTACTAATCTCCAACATCGCCTTCAAAGCCTTCAAGGCAGGAATACGAACCTCTTCCGCCACTTGAATTTCTGGTAATTCATAAAACATAGCGTTGTATAATTTCTCCATTGTATTCATTTTCATGTACGGACATTCAGCACAAGCACACGAATTTTTCTCATTGGCTGGGGCAGGAATCAGTTTTTTATTGGGTACCGATTCTTTCATTTTATGCAAAATCCCTGCTTCCGTTGCCACAATAAACTCTTGACAGTCAGACATTTGTACGAAATTCAAAAGAGCCGTAGTTGAACCCACAAAATCGGCTTGTGATAAAATTACTTCCTTACATTCAGGATGGGCAATCAATAAAGCATTGGGGTTTTCTTCCTTAACGATTCGGAGTTTTTCCAGCGAAATATCAATGTGAACCATGCAAGAACCTTCCCACAAAATCAAATCACGACCTGTTTTATTAGCTACATAACGTCCTAAATTTTCATCAGGAGCGAAGATAATCTGCTTGTCCTTTGGGATAGATTCCACCACCTTCACAGCATTGGACGACGTACAAATAATGTCGGTCATTGCCTTAATATCAGCAGTACAATTGATATAACTCACCACAACCGCATCGGGATATTTTGCCTTAAAAGCCGCAAATTCTTCCTTTGGGGCAGCATCAGCCAATGAACAGCCCGAATTCAAATCTGGCAAAACTACCTTTTTGTTGGGATTCAAAATTTTGGCGGTTTCAGCCATAAAATGCACGCCACAGAAAACAATCATACTGGCATCGGTTTTCTCGGCGGCTTGTGCCAATCCGAGGCTATCGCCCAGGAAATCGGCAATATCCTGAATCTCGGAATCGACATAATAATGGGCCAAAATGACCGCATTTTTCTCTTTTTTTAATTTCAAGATTTGCTCTTTCAAATCTCCGCCCTTGAAAGGCACTGAACGGCTCACGTAGCCAACTCGTTGTGATTCTTCTAATAAATTCATGTTCATTTTTAGGGCTTAGGATTTAGGGGTTGGGGCGACCGTCGCACGGATTAGTATTTCCCCAATTCAAAAATCCATGCCCTTAATTATTATTGGTAAAATTTCGCTTAATTCTATCGGTTTCCACTAACCCCTAATCCCCAACCCCTAAAACCTAATTATCAATACGCTTTCAAACTCAAATCTAAACTATTCACATGATGTGTCAAAGCGCCGCATGAAATATAATCTACGCCACATTCGGCGTATTCACGAATCGTAGTTTCGTTAATTCCGCCCGAGGCCTCCGTCATGAATTTTCCGTCAATTATTCTGACTGCTTCTCTCAAATTTTCAAACGAGAAATTATCCAACATAATGCGGTCAACTTTCCCAATTTCCAAAACCTGACGTAATTCATCAAGGTTTCTGACTTCAATTTCTATTTGCAAATCACGTCCAGTGGTTTTTAAATAGTCAAGTGCTTGATTTATCGCATTATGGATTCCGCCCGCATAGTCCACGTGATTATCTTTTATCAAAATCATATCGAACAAAGCGTAACGGTGATTGACCGCCCCACCGATTCGGCAAGCCCATTTTTCGCATAATCTGAAATTAGGAGTGGTCTTGCGAGTATCCAATAATTTAGTATTTGTGCCTTCCAACAATTTCACCATCGAAGCCGTATAAGTGGCAATGCCCGACATCCGTTGCATACAATTTAGCACCAAACGTTCAGCTTTGAGAATGGACTGCGACGAACCCGCCACCGTCAAAACGATTTCGCCTTTTGTGATAAGTGCACCATCTTGCAAAATTGTTTCTACCTGCAAATTAGGGTCAACTTCAGCAAAAATCATTTTAGCAATTTCAACTCCCGCCAAAATGCCCGTATCTTTTACCAAAAGCCTCGCCCGACCTGTGGCAGTGCTTGGAATAGTAGAAAGTGAAGTATGGTCGCCATCGCCCACATCTTCGTGCAGGGCGGTTTGGATAAAGTTTTTAACGTAAGTTGGTTCTAAGTAATTGAACATTTTATTTTTGTTATTTATCAGCGTTATAGCCATTTACAACATTCAAAAATTCGTCAAATATTTGAGTACGAAATGGGTGGGTTTCTTTGATAATTAGCGAAACTGGATATTGAGTTCCATCGGTTTCTTTGAAGCCTGAGTCAATTTTTATGAACAATTTACCTTTATAATACTGAAACCAATCATCAAATTTTCTTTTTCTCAAGAACTGTCTTCCATCCAAAGAATCGCAAATATAAATAGCTATTGTTTCGGGAGCGTTTTCATAGAAGTCTTTGAAAATTGAAGCAATCGTAGGAGGAATAGCTTTATCTAATGGAGGAGTTTTTTCAGTTGGATTGATTAATATTATAATGGAGAACTCAAAGGTATTCTTGGAAAAAACAGAATCTTCTCCAAACAGGTAAAAAGTAGGTTTGAACGTAATTGAATAAGAAATTCCATTTCCTGTTTGAAAGGTATAGTCATTATTATCACCTCCTTTATATTCAAAATCATACGCCTGGAATGATGATTCCTCTTTTTGCATTAGCTTTTTTTAATCTTTTTAGGGTTTCTTTAAATTCAGGCGTTTTGGCATAATCCTCTGCTTCTCTTTGAGATTTCTCTTTCTCCTCCTTCCAACGCTTAATAAACTTATCAACATTGGCTTGTCTTTCTTCGGGAGTCAATACTTTTTTTGCTACTGTTTCCATGATTTTAAAAGATTTGTTGCTCAAAAATAACGGTTTTAATTTGATAAATGTTTT
>NZ_CBABQS010000146.1:0-5011 GCF_964672035.1 Arcicella sp. | reverse complement strand
ATGATAAAATTAAAATTGGAATTAACCTAAAACGTGGAGGACAGTTGGCGTGGGCTTCGTTGATAGATGCAACTTCCAATTTAGTTTATAATGGGTATGATGGTGGTTTTCAAGTTACATTGGATGCTTACCAACGAAGAGATGGATATACTCAAGGTGGTGAGGTATCTGGATCAGGAATTCAAGGAAGTCCAACTTTTAGTTATAATGTAACTCAAGGGGGAGATTTTTTAAACAATGCCGTTACCCTGATTGATTATCATGCTGTTCCCAATGGATATTACGTGAAGATAAGACCAATCCATTATCCATTAACTGCTAAATTATCTGAAACCTACATTGAAGCTACTTACACGATTGTTGGACGTACTGTTAAAATTGATTATCGTTACACCAGTTTTAGAACGGATGGACAATGGGATGGTTCAGGCTTTGATGGTGCAGGTGCGCCAGCTTGTTTTATTGTGAATACGCTTAATAAATACAAAACTTACAGAGGTAATTCGCCATGGTCATTTTTGCCATTGAGTGGTGGTACATTACCTATTTCAAACTTAGGGCAAAATCCTGCTGAGGCGCACGCTACGGAATATTGGGGGATGGTTTATGATGACCAACATCCCAACTCAGGAATAGGCGTTTACAATGCCACAAATGGAGGTAGTAGTACCTACTTTATCTTTAAACAAATGGAAGTATATGCAGGAAATGGACCAGGAACAGAATTTTTTAATGGATTTACTTTCTTGCAACCATTCATTGATTTTAATATTCCCAATCGAGGAAATTTTGTGAAAGATATTACGGCTTATTTGATGATTGGCAGTGAGCTTGAAATTCGCTCAGAAGTTTATAAAATTTCTGGACACGAGAGCAACATTCCAAGATTTTAGAAGGTTATCTGATATTGAATTTTAGTAATCACTTAAAAAGAAAAGGTGAAAATTGATAATAAAATCTTTTTGAACCTTTTCTTTTTTACTCTACTATAATTTTAGTTGTAATATCTTTATCGTCTTTTTTAATTCTTAAATAATAAATACCTGTCAATAATCCTTTTGCTCGTACATTGTCAGCATCATAATTAATAATTTGTTCTTTACCGTAATTATCAAATAATTGAATTTCAGCGTTAGTATTTTTCAATGATTTTGGTAATACAATATTGAATTCTCCTTTGTTGGGGTTTGGGTAAATTAATACTTTCTCCTCCTCATTTTCAGTATTACTTAACACTACTTTTGGACATTGAAATTTATTAATATTTCCAATTGTTTTACTATTCTGCGTTAATTTAATTTGAGCTGAAAAGTTGCCTTTTGGGAGATTTGATAAACTTGCTACAAATATATGGTTAATTGCATCAGGTGTATTGGCTAATTGAGCTAATAAATCGGGTCTTTGTAAGTTTGCATCATAAGTTTTTATCAGTATATCATTCAATATAAAATCAACTTTGACGGTTTTGGACAAATCATTTTTATCATAAATCCAACCAATAATTTCATTACATTCTGTACTGACCCACCCCGAAATATAATCAGGAACTCGTGCTATTGAAGTGTCTTTTGGAATTTCAGATTTAGTACAATTAACAATTTTACCAGATTTTTCAATAAACATTCCATCTTTCCAACAAGGTTTAACCTTTATTGTGTGTGATAATCCATCACGCCAAACAACGCCAGAAGGTATAGTATATTTGAATCCATGTTTTAGCGCTTGTTGTCCATAAACTTTCTGTAAACTTGGATAGTCTTCCTTTGCTAATAAATTGATGTAGATTTTATCATCAACCCAAACTTCAACTTCAACTAAACGTTCAAGATTATTTTTATCTAAAACCCAGCCTGATATAGTATCACAAGTTGCCACATCTAAATAACCTACGTAATCGCCCTCTTGACAATAATTGCATCTTTTGTAATAACTACAAATTAAATCATCTACTTCTCTACTCAATTCTTTCCAGATTCTATCCTTGATGGCTTGCATTCCCTTATCAGATGGATGGTTTGCTACACCAATATCATTGAACAGTCCTTGTGCTGTATTTGTCTTGTCATCATAAAGACCTTTTAAATCAACATAACGATAATTATATTTTTCAATGAAAGATTGAAAAGCATAATCCCGTGTAGCACTCGACCAAAAACTATTGGTTACAACAACTCTCATTGCACGATTATTGGCTACATAATTAACTAAACCCTGCAAATATTTATGAAAATTAGGAATATCCATATTCCAATCTTCAACGTTATCCCCAAGCCGAAGTACTAAAATATCAGGATTGAAATTTTTAATCACATTTAAGTTTGGATTGTCTAAATTATATTCTTGATAATTTTTTTCAAAATCAGCAATATTCAATTCCTTTACTTCAATACTTTGTGAAATACTTTTAACCTCCTTTTCAATTAAACGAACAAAATCTTTTTCTTTAGCGGATGCAGCCATTCCCCAATCACCGACCCATCCAATTTCAGGAGCATATCCATGTCCAGTAATGCTATTTCCTAAAATTGCAATCTTAAGTGGATAATTTTGAGCATTAATTTTTACAAATGTGAGTAATATAAATAAGGTAATAATTATATGTTTTTTCATAAAATATTTAATGATTTATACCTCAAAGCTCGCTCTTCAATTAGATACCAAGATATAATACTAAGCGGTAACACAATTGATGAACTCAGTAAAAATAACTTCAAAATGCTAATATTTGTTGTATGAAAATTTACAATCATTTGTTGAATTGGATAAGCATAAATATAAATTCCGTAAGAAAAATCCCCTAATTTGCTAAAATTATTTAGCCTACCTTTTAATTGTGCTAAATATAAAACTATATATGGTAAAGCAATGAAACTTATTGTCTTGATCATTATGGAACTTGTAATATGCAAAAATCCTAATCCAAACCATAAAAAAGTAACGATTATACAGTAAGCTAAACAAAATTGGATTTTATCTTTAAAAAGAAACATCAATGTTCCTGCCATAAAAAAAATCCCAAATTCAAGCGTATCAACGAATGATAAATGAATAAATGGAATAAGTTTTAAAGAATTGGTATTGAAAATATAATAAACTGAAATTGGAAATGATAATAGAAAGAGAATAAGTACTAAATTGCGTTTTTTGAAAAAATTAATTAACTGTAAAATTACTAAAAAAACATACATCGTTACTTCGTAAGGTAACGTCCACAATGAGCCATTGACTGCTTTTTCTGGAGTTTTTTCAAAAACTCCAGGCAAAGAATTCTGAACATAAGGATAAAGTTTTATTAATTTCAAGAATCGGTATGTTTCAGGGGATTGCCAATATGTTTTGTATGATAAGGTTGTACATATCTCTCCTATAACAATAATACATAACAATAAAACAACTATCAAAGCAGGGAAAATTCTTAATACTCTTCTCCAAATAAAGCTATATATATTACGAGAATTTTGTAAACTCTGGCTAACTAAATAGCCACTTACAATAAAGAATATGCAAACCCCCATGTGAGAGGTTGGAAATATTCCTTGAGAAGCAACGGTTAAATAGTCGTAGTTTCCTCTACCTGTGAGTGGATAGCAATGCCCATAAAGGACTAAACTTGCAGCAATAAATCTGATGAGATGGAAGTTGTTTTTCATTTTGTAGAGGTAATTGTGAATTTTTATACTCAAATATAATAATAAATCTTTCCGTTTTGAAATTGAGTTAAATAAAATATGTAGAATTTATAAATGCATTTATTTTTTAACAAACTAAACATACTTCACTATCTTTAAGGCAGTTACAAAAATAAACTCAACATTTAACCACTAAAAAATAAACATCATGTATCTATTTTTTTTGACTATTACGATATTAGCCTTCATTTTCAATATTCTCTTCATCACTCAAAGTAGTCAATCTAAAAGTGAAACTGGCGTGGCTCCGATTGTTCAATTAGTATTCATTGTTCCAATTTTAGTGTTGAGTAGTATTATTTTCTTCTTTACACAAAACACTCATTTTGGTATTAATTCTCGTGGGTTATTTTTATTTATACCCTTAATATTGGAAGTATTATATTTTGCTTATACCAAAGACTTATTGAGTATTTTTAGTAAAGAAACAGGCGGATTTCTGATTAGGTCTTATCTTTATTCAATTGGATTAGCAACAATTGTGGTTGTAATCGTACATTGGATATTTGATAAGATTTCATAATCTTATCAAACAAAAAAGGTCGCCCGATGATTTCAGGCGACCTTTTTTTGTAGATTTCACAAATTTACTTTACCGTAAAACCAACTTTTACTTTATCCCACATCATCGTAACTATTCCACTGTTTTCAGCTTTAATGGTAAAGCGTTCAGTCATTGAAGTAGCTTCTGATTTTGCCGTTACTCGCAAAACATCGTCGGCTTCTTTATAGCTATAAGCTCCCCATTGTTTTGCTGTTTTATTGAAAATAATTGTCCATTCTTTTTCTCCTGGAATGGTAAAAAGTGCATATTTACCCGCTTTTAAGGCTTTTCCATTAATGGTAACGTCTTTGCTCACTTCAAAAGTAGTAGCATCGTTGGCACCTGTACGCCATACTTTTCCGTAAGGAGCAAGGTCTCCAGCCCAAACATTACGACCTTTTACGGCTGGTTGAGAGTAATTAATTGTAACGTTTGTGCCACTCGCAATAGTTGCTGTTGTCGAAGCAGGTGGTGAAGGCATCGTTGCTTTGTCTTTGCTCATATCGTGTTGAGCGTTGCTAACGAAAGCAGAGATGGCAAATGTTGCCAATAAAAGTAATTTTTTCATTTTTGTAAATGGATTTTGCAACCACATAGAAACATTAGGAAAGATAGTTTTAATAGTTGTGCTATTAAATTTCAGAAATGTTTTTATGAGGTAAATTGTTTTGTTGAATACCGAGAAATTATTTCCCGAATACATAACGCAAAATGAAGGGTTTAGTTTCAATTCTAAAATAAAAAAATGCCCTTAATTGTTAGATTAAGGGCATTTGTG
>NZ_CBABQS010000145.1:0-5118 GCF_964672035.1 Arcicella sp. | reverse complement strand
GTTGCTCAGTTTCAGGCAAATATGGGTATTACTTTATTATATGGTCTTGCCGTTGCGATTCCTGCTATTATCATCGGAGGACCACTTTTTGCCACAACGCTAAAAAAAATCCCCTCAATTCCTTTAAAAACATTCCAAAACGAAACCCTCGCAGAGGAACAATTACCAAGTACATTAAACAGCTTTTTAACGGCTCTTTTACCCGTTTTTTTACTGGCTTTCACCACCATTTTAGCCATTTATGCAAAGGATATTCCCGCCCTAAAATCAATTACTACATTTATCAGCGACCCACAAATTGTCATGTTAATTTCTGTGACAGTTGCCACATTTACGCTTGGTATAAAGATGGGTTTTACGATGAAAAAAATCATGGATTATTATACGCATGCGGTCAAAGATGTTTCGATGATTATCTTAATTATTGGTGGAGCAGGGGCATTGAAACAGATTTTAATTGAAAGCGGGGTGAGTAATGAAATTGCGGAGGTGTTAAAGAATCTTCCGTTTAACCCACTGATTATCGGGTGGTTAGTAGCTGCTATTATTCGTATATGTGTGGGTTCGGCAACGGTTGCGGGCTTGACAACGGCGGGGATTATCGCTCCAATGGTTCAACAAACAGGAGCAAATCCTGAGTTGATGGTTCTGGCGATTGGTTCTGGAAGTTTAATGTTTTCTCACGTGAATGACCCAGGTTTTTGGTTGTTCAAAGAGTACTTTAATTTGAGTATTAAAAACACCATTCGTTCATGGTCAATGATGGAAAGTATCGTCTCGTTTGTCGGAATTATTGGAGTAATGATTTTGAATTTAGTAGTGTAGAAAAAATATAGACCACGGATATCAGGGATTTTACAGATTTACACGGAATTTTATTCAATACAGTGTTTAATAAGTTTCTAAATAATTTTCATCTTAAAATCTTTGATTGGGGAACTTCCCGAAAGTTATTTCTACTTTCGGGAAGTTGAAATAACTGTCTTAAACAGTGTATTAAATCCGCAAAATCTGTATAATCCGTAGTCTAATTATTATCGCTTAATCTGTTTCTTCTCAACCTCTTTCGTCATTTTCTGACCCAATGCAGGCGTGATTTCAAAAGTTTTGTACACCGAAAACTCATCAACCGTTGGATTTAATTTTTGGATTGCGGGGTGTTTTGTGTCAAATTCTCTATCCCCAATAATCGTATTATATTCCGCTTCTTTTAGTCCGCCCATATTATCCGAATAATCGTTAAATCGAATATTTACATTTTTATTGGCTAATTTTCCGCCTTCCCAGCTTACTACATTTCCCCCTAAATCCCAGCCAATTCCTGTAATGGTAAAAGTTTTACCGTTCAACGCAATTACTTCCGACATTTTCATGCCAATACGTAAACCAAGTTTTGAAACCCAAGGACTATTTTTTTTCAATTTAGCGTTTTCATCCAATCGACCTCTTACTACTGCATCTTGAATTTGTTTAAATTTATGACCATCTTGCCAATAAATATCAACTTCTTTATCCGTATTTCCGAAAAGTTTTGTGGTTTCAAAAGTACCTTCACCAGATTCAATCGAATCAATTTTTACAATATTATTAGCGCCGTATTTATTTTCAAGTCCTTGTAAATCAACGCATTCTAACACATCCTCAATGTACATTACCTTTGAAACTGAAGTATCCGTTGAAACCGTATCAATTTTAGTGATGATTGTTGTATCAATGGTTTCAATGGTGTTTTTTGTCTGAGAACATGAAGTTGCCAGTGCTAAAAAAGAAAGATAGTAAATTGTTTTTTTCATTTTATTATTCATCTAAATTGATAATTAATCCATCGTAAGCCAACTGTATAAACGCTGGCAATTCTTCATTAACCTCACGATGCAAGCCCATTTGATGGCTTATGTGGGTAATATACGCCTTTTCAGGAGCAATTTTTTCTAAAACTTCTACGGCTTCCGATAAAGTAAAATGAGATAAATGCGACTCTCTGCGTAAAGCACCGATTACGACCACTTTTGAACCTTTAATTTTCTCGATTTCTTCATCCGATATAAAATTGACATCAGTAATATACGTAAAATCTTTAATCCGAAATCCAAAAACGGGTAATTTATAGTGCATCACTTCAATGGGAGTAATGTCGATTCCTTCAACCCGAAAAGGCTGATTTTGAATTTCGTTAAGGGTAATTTGGGGAGTTCCGGGGTATTTTATTTCGGTGAAAGCGTAGTAAAATTCTTGCTTGATTTGCGCTAAAACGTGTTTTCGTCCGAAAATAGGCATATCACGTTTTTGGAAAAAATTATAAGCCCTCACATCGTCAAGTCCAGCGGTATGGTCTTTGTGTTCGTGGGTAAAAAGAATGGCATCCAAATTTTTGATTCGTTCACGCAACATTTGCTGACGAAAATCGGGACCAGCATCCACAACAAAACTTTTTCCGTCCACTTTAATATGGATGGAAACTCGTAATCTTTTATCTCGAAAATCAAGCGATTGGCAAACCTCGCACCCACAGGCAATTACGGGAACGCCCTGCGATGTACCAGTGCCTAAGAAGGTGATTTGCATGATTTGGGGGTTAGGGATTGGGTAATTAGGGATTGGGAGAAAATAACTTAAAATTAACTCAACATTACAACAAAAATACTTTTTATAATATTTAATTAATTCATATTTGGACAAATTCCTAATCTCTAATTTACCTAATCTCTAATAACTACTCCGTTAAGGCTTTTACTTGGGCAACGAGTGCATCGAAATTGAGCGGTTTTGCCAACATATCGTCGAAACCTGCTTCTTTAAAATCATCCATTGAATAATTACGAGCGTTTCCCGTAATCGCAATCATTGGCAATTTTGCTTTTTTCTCATCTTTCAATCCACGAACGGCTTTCGCACATTCCATTCCGTCCATTACGGGCATATTGATGTCAAGCAAAAGAATATCAAAATCCTCTTTTTCCAGAGCATCTAAAACTTGCTGTCCATTTTTCACAGAATGGATTTCAAAGTTTTGAAATTCTAATATTTTTTTAGCAAGGTTTTGGATAACTGAGCTATCTTCGGCAATTAAGACTTTTTTCATATCAAACTTAAAATTTATTGTTGTGGTAAAGATAAGAAACCGTTGGCAATTATTTATTGGTGATGAATGATATGTGATAATTAAAAATTAAAAATTATAAATTAAAAATTGCAAATATCTAAATATCAATGTGTTGCAAATTTAATTTCAATAAATTACTTTTATTTTAGAATTCAAGAATAATCCAAATCTACTCATTTTTACTAACCAAATACTGTTCAAAAAGCACCAAACAGGCAATTTTGGCCATTTTTACATCCCCGTGTAAACCGAGTGTTCGTAGTCGATTTTCGATAGAATCAGGGTAGTTTTGAAACCAATCTAAATCTAAAAGCGTAGTATCCGATAATCCAGATTCGTTGATTACGGGCAAATTATTAACTAATTGAGGATTACCTTCCAAATAATTCATTAAATCCTTTATCGTTAACCCTTTTTGAATAATTCCTGTGCTATCTACACTGGAAATAGCCCCTTTCAAATCCGATTTTTGAATTGAAAAGACTTTCTGAATTCGGTTTTCTATTTTAGATTTTAACGGAAAAAGTGATTCTAATTGTTGTAAACCAACTTGCTGAATATTTTTTCCGAGATAATCTGGCACGTTCAGTTCCAAACAATAAAGATTTTGATTATCAAAAGCGTATTTCGATTTATCATTAACGTCCAATAGAACTCGACTTGTTTTTTGGTCGTATAATATTTGATAAATTAACGTTAAAGGGCAATTGATAAATTTATATTCGGTCGATGATTCTTTGATAAATTCAGTAGCGGCACCAACTTTATAAGTTGATAATTCAATTTTATAACTTTGATTTCTCGGTTTATTAACAATGATAGGTTGGTCATAATTTTGCAAATCTCCCGTTGATTGCGTGTAAGAGGCCTCTTGATATTCATGTTTCATCGTAAAGGCTACGGGTTCACGATTGATTAATTTTCTCATAACAACTTCGTCAATCTCATCGGGCGAACAAAACGCTTGCACTACGCCATCTTGGTCAATGACAACGGTATGAGGAATAAAATGATGATAAAACATCTTATTCAATTTATGGCCCCAATCCATGGCGTAGGTGATATTTTTATGGCCTTTTTTAGCAATAAAGGCATCTACCTTATCACGATTTTCATCTGAAACGGCGATGAATTTCACGGCATCTCCGAATTGCGCTTGAAGTTTATCGAAGTGCTTTAACGATGGAATACAGGGAGCGCAATAAGTCGCCCAGAATTCCATGACAATAATTTTTCCATGAAGTTCGCTTAATGACAGATTTTTTTCTGAGCCATTGGCAGTAATGACAGCCATCGCAAATTCAGGGCAAACTTTCCCTAACATCGGTGGGTCGGTTTGTGCCATGAAAGTTTGAGCGAAAAGAGAGTTTGTAAGGATTACAAAAGCTACAAAAAGTAGTTTTTTCATAAGCAATATTAATTTTAAGATACTGGATAAGCTTATCCTAAAATTGTGCCGTTTTTGGCTGTTGTATGAATAATGGTAACAAAAATTATCTTATATTAAACCAGTAATCTGATAAAATTACTAAATTTTCTCAAAGGAAGATAATGTTATCGCATAAATTTGAAAATGGGAAATAAATATTGTACATAACTCTTATTTTTGAGATTAAGTGGCTGATTTACAGTTAAATAGATGGTATTTGTTTGCTAAATTCTGAAAATGAAAAGAGTTTCACAAAGTAAATTATGCTTACTTTATGAAACTCCTTAACTCAAAAACTTATGAAATATGCGATTGTAAGGGAATCCGATTTAATCTTTTCCCCGTTAAATTAAACACTGCATTGGCAATTGCGGCTCCAATTGGGCCAATGGGAGGTTCTCCAACACCACGGGGATTATCGCCACTTGACAATAAAACTACGTCAATCTCGGGAGCATCACGTAGATATGCCATGGGATAATATCCGAAGGCATTGGGGGTTGCTAAGCCATCTTTCACGGTTACCTCTTCAAAAAGAGTGGCGCTTAAACCCATAATAATGGCACCTTCGGTTTGTGCTTTTACG
>NZ_CBABQS010000144.1:0-5147 GCF_964672035.1 Arcicella sp. | reverse complement strand
GGCGGTTTATTCAGTATTTCTACGCCCCAACGCATCAGAAAAGTCCAAGAAATTGCTGTGAATCAAAGTAGAATGAAGATTCCCCTGATTTTTGGCATGGATGTAATTCACGGTTATCGCACGCTTTTCCCCATTCCTTTGGGTTTGTCATGCACTTGGGATATGTCGGTTATTGAACGTTCGGCTCAAATTGCTGCGAGTGAAGCCAGTGCAGATGGTATTTGTTGGACGTATTCGCCGATGGTAGATATTTCACGTGACCCACGTTGGGGACGTATTTCGGAAGGTTCGGGCGAAGACCCATTCTTAGGTTCTGCCATTGCCAAAGCGATGGTTCGGGGCTATCAGGGCAATAATTATGCTTCCAATTCCAACATTATGGCTTGTGTAAAACATTATGCTCTATACGGTGCCGCCGAGGCTGGGCGTGATTATAACACCGTGGACATGAGTCGCACACGCATGTATAACGAGTATTTCCCTCCCTATAAAGCGGCCATAGATGCGGGCGTAGGCTCTGTAATGGCCTCTTTTAATGAAATTGATGGCGTTCCTGCAACCGCCAATAAATGGTTGTTGGATGATGTGTTGCGGAAAGAATGGGGCTTCAAAGGTTTCTTAGTAACGGATTATACGGGCATCAACGAAATGATTGACCACGGCATTGGCGACTTGCAAACAGTTTCGGCAAAAGCCTTGAAAGCGGGCATTGATATGGATATGGTGGGAGAAGGATTTTTGACTACGTTGAAAAAATCAGTTACCGAAAAGAAAATAACCGAAGCCGAAATTGATGCCGCTTGTCGGAGGATTTTAGCAGCAAAATACGACTTAGGTTTGTTTGAAAACCCATACCGCTTTTGTGATGAAAATAAAGCTAAAACGGAAATTTTCAGTGAAAATAATAGAAATGAAGCCCGTAAAATTGCTACAAAATCATTCGTGTTATTGAAAAATTTGAATCAAATACTTCCCTTATCGAAAAAAGCAACGATTGCTTTGGTAGGTCCTTTGACGGATAATAAAGAAAATATGGCGGGTACGTGGAGCGTTTCGGGCGATTTCACGAAGTCAATTTCGCTATTGCAAGGCATTAAAAATGTGGCAGGAAATAGCGTAAATATCATTTCGGCCCGTGGAGCAAATATTACTTCGGACGCAAAATTGGAAGAAAGAGTTAGCATTTTTGGAAAACCGACCTATCGAGACAATCGAAGTGATGCAGAAATGATTGAAGAAGCCGTAAAAGTTTCTGCCAATGCGGATGTTATCGTGGCGGCATTGGGCGAGGCAGCCGAAATGACGGGCGAGGCAGCGAGCCGTTCGGACATTAGTTTACCGCAAAGTCAGCAAGATTTATTAAAAGCCCTTTTGAAAACGGGTAAACCCGTAGTATTAGTTTTGTTCACGGGTCGCCCTTTGACGTTGACATGGGAAAATGAAAATGTACCAGCCATTCTGAATGTGTGGTTTGCAGGAAGTGAAGCAGGAAATGCCATTGCCGATGTACTATTTGGCGATGTAAATCCATCGGGAAAATTAAGTGCTACTTTTCCAAGAAATGTGGGTCAAATTCCACTTTATTATGCTCACAAAAATACAGGTCGTCCGCTTGGTGATGATTCTAAATGGTTTCAAAAATTCCGTTCAAACTACTTAGACGTGCAAAATTCGGCTCTTTTTCCGTTTGGATATGGGTTAAGTTATACAATTTTTCAATACGGAGATATTAAATTGAGCAAAAATAATTTGACGCAGACTGATAAAATTACGGCATCGGTTGAGGTAAAAAACACGGGTAATTTTGATGGAGAAGAAGTCGTTCAATTATACATTCACGACAAAGTAGGAAGCACCGCAAGACCCGTAAAAGAATTGAAAGGTTTTGAAAAAATTATGCTTAAAAAAGGCGAATCAAAAACCGTCAGTTTCACGATTTCAGCGAATGATTTGAAATTTTACGATAATAATCTTAATTACAAAGCTGAAGCGGGTGAGTTTGAGTTGATGATTGGGACTAATTCGGAGGAATTGAAGAAAGTTAATTTTGTGTTGAAATAGAAGTGTTTATTATAGAAAAATGCGTTAAAGGAGGTTCTTTTGACGCATTTTTTGTTTTCGAGGAAAGCAAATACTTCTCTCATTTATGAAAACCATTTTCTCAAATTCTTCAAGATATTAATAGGGTTATTTTAATAAAAGTCACAGTCCAAATACCAGATTTTTTCACTATCTTCATCATGATTTTTAAAGACTATTTTTCTAAAAATTTTAAGATTTATAGCCCTTAAAATCAAGTAAAATTCATCATCAACCTTAACATAAATACTTCATGAACACTAAAATTACCTTCCTTTTATTAGTGGTAGCGTTATTTTCTACCAATTTATTCTCCCAAAAAAAGTTTGAACTTTCTGATGTATCCAAATTTACGGGCATTTCAGACCCACAGATTTCTCCCGATGCTAAAAGCGTTGTTATCGTGGTTTCAAGGCCCGATTATCAACAAAATCGGTATAATTCAGAGTTAGTTTTAATTGATATTGCCACGGGTAAACAACGAATTTTAACCCAAGATAGACAAACGGTTTCGCAACCAAGATGGTCGCCAAATGGAGAACAATTGGCATTTTTGACGAAAGCTGGACAAGGAAAAGAGGCAAATACACAGCTCTTTTTGCTTTCGATGTTAGGCGGAGATGCCAAACAGTTGACAAAAGCCCCCAAAGGAATTCAGCATTTTGCTTGGAATCCTAATGCAGAAAGTATTGCTTATGTCACTGCGGATGAACCCAAAAATAAGAAAGAAATTGAAAAGGGTTACTCGGATTTTGAAGTGGCAAATAACGATATGTTTATCAGCAGTCAACCTACACCTTCGCATATTTGGCTGATTAGTACTATCAATGGAGAAGCTAAAAAATTGACTTCGGGAGAATGGAGTTTACCCGTAACCATTCCTCCAGGAGCACCTTCTTCACCACTTTCATGGTCGCCTGATGGGAAACAAATTTTGTTTGTGAAAGTAAATTCTCCTTATTCTGGCGATGGTCAATCAAGAACAATTCAATTGCTTAACTTGTCTGATAATTCTATTAAACCGCTCAGTAGCAGAACAAAATCAGAATCTTATCCAACTTTTTCACCCGATGGAAGTAGCATTTGTTATTGGTATAAAAAAGGAGGAGCCAATGAAAATATCAACGAAATTTGGGCTACCAATAAAGCAGGCGATGAAGGGAAAAATGTAACTTCAAAAATCAATCGGGATATGTACCGTTCATTGTGGATGCCCGACGGAAAAAGTATGTTAGTGGGTGGACACGATGATAACAAAACTTCGTTATGGACGCTTTCATTGGATGGAAGTACAACCAAATTTGATTTAGGAAATGTGAGTCCAGCGTGGTCTTTTTGGATTGACGCCTCAGTGGGTAAAAACGGAAGTATTGCCTTCATTGGTTCTGAAACCTCACAACCTACCGAGCTTTATTATTTGTCGTCCACGAAGGCTAAACCCGTAAAAATTACCGATTTTAACAAAGAAATTGCCACTTATGCTTTTGGAAAAACGGAAACACTCAGATGGGATTCGGAAGGTTGGAGTCAATGTGGCATTGTGACGTATCCCACAAAATACGAAAAAGGCAAACAATATCCCCTTGTTTTAGTGATTCACGGAGGACCAAATGCGGCCTCAGTAGAGCAGTTTTCTCGTTTTTCACAATTATTGGCCAATGAAGGCTACTTCGTATTTGAGCCAAATTATAGAGGAAGTGATAATATGGGCAGTGAATATAAAGTTGCCATTGTGGAAGATGCAGGCGCTGGCCCGGGGCGAGATGTGATGGTCGGTTTAACAAAATTAAAGAAAACTGGTATGATTGATACCACCAAAATAGGCATTAGTGGTTGGTCTTACGGAGGATATATGACGGTTTGGTTAGCGGGTCATTATGGTGGTTGGAAAGCAGCAGTTGCGGGAGCGGCCGTTACTGATTGGGTTGACCAATATAACTTGGGAGATTCTAACGTTGGGCGAGCAGCGGCCATTGGCGGTTCTCCGTGGGTGGGTGATAACATGAAAAAATACATTGCACAATCGCCCATTACCGAAGCACGAAACATTAAAGCGCCCACGTTAATTCTTGCCAATACTGCCGACCCACGAGTACCAGTGACCCAATCTTATAAATTGTATCATACTTTAAAAGACAATGGAACGGTAACAAAATTCATCGGTTGGCCCATTCCTGCCCATAACGCCAGCGACCCCGTTACGCAAATGGAAAGAGATAGACTGTGGATTGATTGGATGAATAAGTATTTGAAATGATTAAAAATATTAAACTATCCACTTTAAGTCTCAACGGAAGTCGTCGTTCAAAACGACGACTTCCGTAAAATATGCATCAAATCTTTAAAATTGTCATTAGTTTTAAAGAATAATCACTTCACCACCACCCCATCCTTCACTACCACTTTCACCTTCCGAATATCCGAAATTTGCTCCGTAGGATTGCCCTCCACAATCAAAATATCGGCTAAGAAACCATTTTTTATCACTCCTAAGTCCTTCATTTTGAAAGATTCAGCGTTGATTGAGGTTGAAGAACGTAATACATCAATGGGTTTCATGCCGTATTGAACCATCATTTCCATTTCACGGGCATTATCGCCGTGCGGAAATACGCCCACGTCTCCGCCCATACATATACGCACGCCCAAATCCATCGCCATTTTGAAGGTTTTTCGCTTTGCTTGAATTCTTTCGGGTTCGGGTTCTTGTCCCTTTTTCCAACCTCTATATTGGCTTGTAGCATCGCCTGCGGCAAGCGTTGGACATAAACAAACGCCCTTTTCTTTCATCAATTTGAAAATTTCAGGCGTGCCATTATCTCCGTGTTCAATCGTGCTGATACCGCCCATAATTGCTCTTCGCATTCCTTCGGGGGTTGAGGCGTGGGCAACTACTTGCCGCCCAGAACTTTGGGCAATTTTTACGATTAACTCAATTTCTTCCTGCAAAAAAGTAGGTTGGGCATCTTTCATTAAACCCCAACGGTAATCCGCATAAATTTTAATCACATCCGCTCCTTTTCCAATTTGCGTTCGCACGGCTTTGGTCAAATTATCTACGCCATCCG
>NZ_CBABQS010000143.1:0-5167 GCF_964672035.1 Arcicella sp. | reverse complement strand
AACGAGAAAATGAAAAAAAGTTTTGTAAATAATTTAGTTAAAAAAGCGAAAGAAAAAGAAGATTCAACCTTCATAAAAAGTACCAAGAGACTGAAGCGAACCTACACGGAAGCAGAACAACAAATGAGCGACAACGTAATAAGATATTGTGATGGTACAATGCTCGAACTGGAAAAAAAACTGTTTGAATTTAAACTACGCACCGAACCGATTTTAAACACGCTCCTATCGGCACACCAAAAAAGTTTATCAAAGTCGTAATACCCTACGAACAGGTACATTTTTAAAAAAAACTAAAAATAAACTAATTTTTTAGTTGTAAACCGAAATAAAATTAAACTGTACCCTATCCTCCAAAAGTCTAATCACAAAACGCACAAAAACAGGCTTAGAATCGTTTAAAAATAAGTGAAATATCTATGAGTAGCTTAAAGCCCCTAATATCGCCCTAAAACGAAAAAAAAGGGCAAAAAATATAAACTCAATCCCCCCTTCCCTCCTACCATTAGCATAAAATCGCTCAAATACCATTATTTTTAGTAATTTCACAGAAAACTAATTTTTTAGTTTAAATCTCAAAGTACGCTCATTTAAAAAATAGTTAACTGGCTGTAAATCAATTAATTATAAATTAAGGGGGTCGCTAATAAAGGGAAAGTCAAAAAATTCTACGAGACCAGCAACGATTTTTGTACGTTTTTTCAATCTTACTCCATTTGGGAATACTATTGAAAACTAAATATATAGTTCGACCCCCTCTTTAATTTTTTATTTTCTTCCCTTCGCTCTTTGATTTGGTGTTTTTTTCCTCGAATTTATTTTTTTCTGAAAATACTATTCAATAATTTTTTATGCGTGCAGGCATTTCAAGATTTTATTGAAAAATTATTTTTATTGTTTCAATGATTGGTAATTGTAGGGCTTGTAACTATTTGAAAGTCAATTAATTACAAGGGTAAAAGACACGGATTGCATACGAAAAGACACAAATTGAACTTTTAAAGACACAAATTGAACTTTTAAAGACACAAATTGCATACGAAAAGACACGGATTGCATACGAAAAGACACATATAAATAACTTAACGTGTCTTTTAAATATAACTGTTTAATTATAAGATAGTTGCGTTTTAAAAACTATTGAAAAAATGTGAATTATTTACTTAAAAGACACAAATTGCATACGAAAAGACACATCTAAATAATCTATTTTTTTGGATTAATTAATTGGTAATCAGTATTTTAATTAAAAATTAATTAAAATACTGAAACACACATCAAATACACCTAATTTTAGTTTATTTATTTGTTAATTTATTCATAATCAATTAGTTAATTAAATAATTATATACTTTTAAGAACTTAAAAGACACACTTAAAAATATCATTGTGTCTTTTAAATTCTTTTCCTATATTTGCATCATGGAAAATACGCTACGTCCCGTAAGTAGAGAACCCCTCGTTCTCCTTCTCTCTAAAAATGAATTTACAGCCATTGAACGTAAGATATATTGGATAATTTTAAACCAATTATACCAAGGAATTAATGTATCTCCTGATTTATTTAAAAACATGGAGTTTGTAATTCCTATCTCTGCTCTTCAAGAAACAAATCGAGGGCGTATAAAGGCAGCGGCAGAAAGAATTATGTCAAGAAGGCTCACTTATGAAAACCCTGTCAATGATTCATTTGAAATGATTGTTCCATTTCCTTATGTAAAATATCAAGGCAATGAAGGTACTTTAAAAATTAAAATGCTTGCTGAGGTACTACCCTATTTTATGGAACTACGTAATGGATATAGCGAATTTGAATTATATGCTGCCTTGTCATTATCAAGTGAATATTCCCAAAGGTTATATCCCCTGCTCTCTCGTTGGAAAGATACTGGTAAGTGGGTTAATGTTGATATTGAATATTTAAAAGGCTTACTTGACGCAAGCCATTATGATAGATTTGTTCACTTCAAGCAAAGGGTATTAGACCAAGCTGAAAAAGAAATCAATGAAAAGACTGATATTGACATTTCTATCGAATATAAAAAGACAGGAAGACACGTTACTCATGTAACTTTCAAGATTTTATCTAAAATTAAAAAGGAGGAAAAACAAGCACTATTAGCTGTAAAAGATGAATTAGATACAGTTGCGAACTTGGACATTGGACAAATTATGGCTCAGGTCAGTAGTATAATGAGAGGTTATAATTTTTCATCTACTCAACAAAAAAAGATTATGATTGACCCTAAACTGTTACAGTTATTTGTTGAAGAGGACTCTAAAATCGTTCATGGGGTAAGGAAAAACGTTTTGAATAAAACTGCTTATATGGCAAAAGTATTAGGGTTTAGTAAAAAATAAGACTTTTTTTACTAAAAGACACAAATTGCATACGAAAAGACACGCCAAATAATTAAGGTGTGTCTTTTCGTATTTTATGCCTTAAATACCCACTTTTTAACTTAAAAAGTGGGTATTTTACTTCAATTTTATTTATAATTAGTGCTAATTTTGTGCTAAAAGACACACATTGCATACGAAAAGACACAAATTCTAAACCATATTTATTTTCATTGACAACTGATTTAACAACTAAATTTAGTTGTTAAATCAGTTGTCAAAACTCTTTCTTTACCTTTTCTAAAACACCTGCTAAAACAAAATCATGAATAGATAGTCTATCTCGCTTAGGTAAACGACTTTGTATATCTCGAATCTTTGATAATTCACTTTCATAAATTTTAAAAGTAAATGATTTAAGTTTATCTTCTTGTGGTTTTTCTTCAACCTTAATTAAGGTTGTCCCCCCTTTGTTTATCATATCTTGCATTGCCGTATCACTTACTACTGGCGGTGTTGTGGTCGGTGGTAATGCTAATTTTGTTTTCTTCTTAATTGTTGTCATTTTCTAATTCCATTAAGATACTGGTTGTTATATTACAACTAAATTTAGTTGTAATATAACAACCAGTATAAGTTGTAAATTATTGATTTTTTCTAACTTTATATGCTTCTTCTATTCCTTTAAAAAGTGCCGTAAATTCTGAAACTGCTTTTTCATCGGCAGGTTTTAATTCAATAACTCCTAAACCTTCGGCGGCGGCATTGCCAAAAGCAATACGATTTCCTAATGGCGTATCTAAAAAAACAAGTCGCTCTGAACTCATTAAGAGTTCTGCTGCATCGTCTTTATGATTACCTCGTGAATCTGCTTTATTAATAAAAGTCAATGACAATAGACTCGAATTGAAAGGTAAAATCTCATTAAGCAAAGCATTCACTTTGTTAAGTGTCCAAATATCAAATGAGCGAGCTGCAAAGGGGAATAAAGCTATTTGAGAGACAGTTAGAGCTGAACGTTGGCTAACTGTATCACGCCCTCCTACATCAATGATTACATCGTCATATTTTTCAGCTAATCGTTTTACTTGTCCGTTTAAATCGCTTCCTGTAATTTTTACGGCTGTATAATCTAAAACACCTTGTAATGCTTGATTTCTAAATGCCGTAAAATCGGATGATGATTCTTGGTCGTCTGCATCAACCAGAAGAATATCCCTTTTCTTGCTTGCAAGAAAAACTGCTAAATTAGTAGCAATGGTAGTTTTTCCACTACCTCCTTTAATTCCACCTATTGTATAAATCATTTGAAACTGAATTAAGTTGTTATTACAGTTGTAAATTTACAACTAATTTTACAACTAATTTTACAACTAAAAAATATTATAACTAATTGGTTACAAATATTTTGTAATCAATTAGCATTCCACAAACCTACACCCACAAACCATACATTGGATTTCTAAATCAGGTTTACCCCAAACTCGATTATCACACGCACAAACGTATTTTGATTTTACCCCTGCACGGCTTTGGGATGCGGTTTTTCCGATGCCAAAAAAGGAAGAAATTAACACCTGCTTGCCTTTATAAATTGGCTGTGGAGATGTCCGTTTCAACCATGCCAATAACGTTTCTTCTTCCTCGTCTTCGTCTTCAATATACATCGCCATTTCTCGATTCAAACGATAGGGGAGAGTCAAACGTTTTAAATCTTCTTCACTAATGTTGTTAAACACTTTTTCAAACGCTCCCTCTCTGAGTATGTAATGACTCATTAATTGACCCGTCCGCAAACCACCTTCCTCGCCCGTATCGGAGGGCATTAAACCCAAAGATTCCATCTTATCCGCCCACTGGCGGTTATGGTAACATTGGCGAGAAGTCTTCCCAAAATCATGCTGCCAAAGATGCACCATTTCGTGTATCAAGGTCGAGTGCCAGGATTTATCAGAGCGGTACAAAGAATCTGGATTGATGGATATTTCGTGTATCGTTCTACGTTTATTTTTGGCTCGGCTTGAAGTCTTGGTAAGTACAGGTTCTTGATATTGGCGATCTTCTTCCTGAGCCACTACCCATTGCTTAGGTACAAAAAAACCATAAGCCCCTCCGTGTCGAGAGAGGTTAATTAAACACTCATCTAATTTACCCTCAAATAATTGTTGGTTGTAATACTGGTACAAGTCTTCAAGAGTATTGAATTGCTTACTGGTCATGTTTTCGTTAATTAAAGGCGTTTATTTTGTAGTGAACACTACAAAATAATGATACAAGATTATGCAATTTGCAGGAATTAACAAAGTTTCAAGTCCCTTATTGGGCCAAAAGTAAGACAGCATAGCGTAAGCATCTGAAATACAATACGTTAGCTTCAACTATTTTGCGAGTCTTATTTTATAAGTTATTGATAATCAATTATTTGAAATTTTTGAACTTAAATTACTATGGGTAGGTAGATTTAGATATTTTTGTGATGAATACTATAAAATAGTAATGTTTTTATTTTCTTAACCCCTTTGTAAATTTGATTATCTTTGTAGCGGAATTTTAATTAAATGCCCTTCCCTATGTCAGAGCAACCGCAGTATCATCCCATCGAAAATTTATGGCTCATCTCTCAGGTTATCAAAGGGAGTGTAACTCAGGCAAAAGATTTAACCAAAATGCTTAAAGAAGCAGAGCATCAACCTTACGTATTAGATGATGCTATCATTAATAGGGCTATCAAACAATACCAAGAGGGATTGGAATTTGTGCCGATTTATCGAGAGCAACTCAACAGATGGCAGGGTTTAAAACTTACGGATAGTCAAGCGCCTTTGGT
>NZ_CBABQS010000142.1:0-5209 GCF_964672035.1 Arcicella sp. | reverse complement strand
GAAAATGATTTCAATTTTTTATCCAAATCAAAAATATGCGAAGCCACCATCAACTCATTAATTCCTGTATCTTCAATAAACTCTGAAATACTGTTTCTAATTGTCTCTTTACTTCCGATAAACGTACACGAAAGCATTCTATTGATAGCATTTCTTACTTCTGGAATTTGATAACTTTCAGGGACTGAATTCGATGGGCTTAAAGGTTTTCGCTCATTTGTGATAATTCCAACGAACAAACCCAATAAACTGTTGAATAATAATTTGGCTTCTTCATCCGTATCAGCCGCAATAACATTCACGCAAGCCATCACGTAAGGTTGTTCCAAAACGACCGAAGGCTTGAAATTATCTCGATATATTTTGATAGCATTTCGAAATTGAGCGGGAGCAAAATGGGAAGCAAAAGCGTAAGGAAGTCCCATTTCTGCCGCTAAATAGGCACTATCGGTACTGGAACCTAACATCCAAATTGGAATTTCTAAACCTTCACCGGGAAATGCTCTAACTTTGGCAGTTTGATTTTTAGGACTAAAATACGTTTGCAATTGTCTAACATCAGATGGAAATAGTTGAGCATTGTCAATATTATTTCTCCTTAAAGCCAATGCCGTGGGTTGGTCAGAACCCGGGGCTCGACCCAATCCTAAATCAATTCTATTGGGATAAATGGTTTCTAACGTGCCAAACTGTTCAGCAATTACCAGAGGACTATGATTTGGCAACATTATTCCGCCCGAACCAACCCTAATCGTATTTGTTTTTCCAGCTACATGACCAATTAAAACAGAAGTGGCAGAGCTGGCAATGTATTCCATGTTATGATGTTCCGCCATCCAAAAACGCTTGTAACCTAAAGATTCGGTGTGTTGGGCTATTTTAACGGTGTTTGAGATAGCACTTCTGTGATTTCCTCCTTCCACCACAGTCGCCAATTCGAGTACAGAAATGGGTATTTTTGTCATTGTGTGTATATTCTTTCTTAAACAACACGAAAGCCTGTTTAGAAAGTTTCTATAAAAATTTCTGAATTATACTTTAAACAAAAAGAGCGACCAAATAGCCGCTCTTTTCATTCTGCACAAAAATCTTTTTATTTAATTCTCACCGCTTTTGTTTTGAACATTCCCATCAACGAACCTTTTAAATTGTCGTTATCCTCTTTTTCAAACGTTGCGTTTAAATCATAACTCATCATTTTGAAATATAACGTTAACTTTTCTGGAGTCTCTTCAATTTTATCAATTATAGTAGCTTTACCATCCGCTTTCGCTGTGATTGTACCTTCAAGTTTTCCGTTGTTTCTTACTAAATTTAATAGAAGTTCAGCATCGCCTTGTGGTGTTCCGATGAAAGTTGTTGTCCATTGTCCCGCATAAAAATCAGTATTTACAACCGATGCTTCAGCTTTTGGAGCTTCAACCGTTTCGCCTTCATTAGCCATTTTAAAATCAAATCCCATCACCAACATCAACGATTGACCTTCCGATTTCGGGTTCAAAAATACCGCATAAACATCTTGTAATTTGTCCGTTGCCACACCCGATAAATTGATTGGAATACTTAAAACACTTGGTTTGAAATCCATTTTATCCGAAGGTTCCAAAAATTTAGAAGTACCAATCACTTTCCCCGTTGGACTACCCAAATGAAGTTCTACAATTCCACCAACGGCATTCAATTGAGGTTTTGGCGCAAAAGCCAACAATTGCAATTCTGATAAACCATTTAAATCAATTTGCTTGATTGAAGTATATGCGCCTGATTTTGAAGGAATTGCTAAATTATTTCCACCAAAAGCCATTTTGTTAATATCCACGTATTCATCAAATCCGTGGGCATCAATTTTGGCATTTCTTAACACAAAAGTTTGCTCAGATTTCAACGAAGGCAGACCATTTGCGCCTTGGTCTTCGTAAGACGCACGAACAATATAAACGCCTTTTCCTTTATCTCCAGCTGGTAATTTAGTGGTGTATGATCCGTTTACTGGCAATGATTTTTCTTTCGGCTTTTCATTGTTGATATTCAATATATATTTTACCATTTCAGCCGCATCAGCCGTTGCCAGTTGTGGATGACCTGCCATTGCCACATCTCCCCAAACGCCACTTCCGCCCGCAATAATTTTCTTCGTCAATTTTTCCAAAGCCGAAGCATCACCATTGTATTTTTTAGAAACATCCCGTAAAGTTGGCCCTACCGATTTTTTCTCTTTGGCATGACAAGCCATACAATCGCTACCTTCCATCAATTTTTTACCTGTTGCAAAAGCCGCACTTGCATCCGCCGAACGGTGTCCCATCGCAATCATGTTTTTATCAAACCCTTCTGCCAAGTAGTCAATGCTTACGGCCACTTGCTCAGGCGTGATCCCTTTTGCTAACGTTCCATCTTCTTTATCTTTTACCTTAATTTCGTAGTCAAAAGACTTATTGGCCACGTAAAATGATTTGTTGCTTTTTGGCATTTCCAAACTCAAAACGGGCGGTTCGTTACCTGCAGAAATTTCCATTGATTGCGAATTTATTCCACCTTTTCCATCATTTACTGTCAAAGTCGCCTTGTAAACACCTGAGTTAAGCAAGGCTACATTGGCATCTGGTGTATTGATGAGTTTATTGAATCCCGATTTTGACGTGATTTTCCAAGAATAGGTCAATACATCTCCGTCAGCATCCACCGTTCCTTTTGAAGTCAATTTCAAATTGAAAGGAGTTGCTCCGCCCATTTGGTTTGCAACCATTGCAATTTGTGGCTTGCGGTTTCCTCCATTGTATTCTATCCGAATCAAACGTGCATCGTCATTGGCAGTAAACCAACCTGAACCATATTCAAGCATGTATAAATCTCCATTGTCGGCAAATTCCATATCCATTGGATTACTGAATTTATAGCTTGGCATAAAACGCTCCATCGACTTATAATTGCCATCTTTGTCCATTGTAACGGCCATAATCCAACCACGCATCCAGTCATATTCCAAGAATTTTCCATCGTAATATTTAGGAAAAGTTCTGGCAGCCGTTTTGAAATCTTCTGAATAAAATACGGGGCCAGCCATCGCATTTCTACCGCCGCTACCTACTAATGGAAATTCTTTTGATTCACCGTAAGGATACCAAACGAACGCTTTTTGTGCAGGCGGTAATACTTTTAAACCTGTGTTATTGGGTGAAGTATTCGTTGGGGCATTAGCATCTTGATATTCGCCCGAAATTTTCGTGGCATAATCATATTTACGGTAGGGTTTGTTATCACCTACAAAATGAGGCCAGCCAAAATTTCCTGGTTTACGTGCTTGCCCAACTTCATCATTTCCTTCGGGTCCTCTGGTAGAATCTGGTTTTGAGGCATCTGGACCAACTTCGCCCCAATATACAAAACCCGTTTTCTGGTCAACTGAAATACGAAATGGGTTACGGTGTCCCATCGTGAAAATTTCAGGGCGAGTCAATGCCGTTCCTTTTGGGAAAAGATTTCCTTCTGGAATGGTGTATGAACCTTCAGTAGTTGGCTTAATTCTGATAATTTTACCCCGTAAATCATTCGTATTTGCGGATGATTTCTGAGCATCAAAACCATATCTTCCTTCACGTTCATCAATTGGATTATAATTATCGGCTCTTGGACTGGTATTATCTCCTGTAGATAAATAAAGATTTCCAGCTTTATCCCAGGCAATTGAACCACCAGTATGGCAACATTCTTCCCGTTGCGTTCCAACTTCTAACAATACTTTTTTAGAATCAAGTACCAACTCATCGCCTCTGATTTCGTATCTGGTCAAAATATTTTTTGCGGCTTCTGGAATTGAATAATATAGATAAATCCAGTGATTTTGGGCAAAATTCGGGTCTTTGTTCAAGCCCAAAAGTCCATCTTCACCCATTGATTCTACGCCTGCTTTTGTTACATATTTTGTACTGACTGGAATCTTCGCAATTGTCTTTAATTCTTTCGTTTTGTTGTTATAGAGTCTCACTTCGCCTTTCCGTTGAATGAAAAGTACACGGTCTTTATCCAACACCGACATTTCCATTGGTTCGTCTAATTTGTCTTGCAAAATTACTTTCGTAAAACGATTTTCTTCTGGACGAGCCTTTGAGAAATCAAGCGGTTTTGGCGTTTCACCACCAGAAGTATATTTAATGCCTGCCCAAAGATGATTCAAAAATAGAGGCTCTGAAAAAGTCTCATCAGTATGTCCCATTCCTGTATAAAACGAACGCCCACCGTCAAATTCTTGGTACCAACTCATTGGGTGATTCTCGCCATTTTTGCCTCCTGTATAGCTTTTTTCATCAATTTTTAGGACTACATTTATTTTTGGAGAAATATTTTTGTAACTGTAAAATTCGTCCGTTCTCTCAAATGTATCGGGCATTCCAGCGGTAAATTCGTTTTTCTGAGTCACAAAATATTTACCTTTTTGCACATTGTTTGGCATTGGGTGATCTAAAAACCAAGCACCAGCCATTTGATTATACCACGGCCATTCGTATTCTGTATCGGTTGCGGCGTGAATTCCTACGTAGCCACCACCCGCTTGGATATAGCGTTCAAAAACACTTTGCTGCTCGTTATTCAAAATGTCCCCCGTTGTATTCAAAAAGATAACCGTATTAAATTTCTTCAGATTGAGTTCCGAAAATTGCGTCGCATCTTCTGTGAAAGACACGCCAAAACCTTTTTCTTTGGCCATTTTTTCAAGTGCAATTTTTCCTGCACCAATAGATTGATGTCGGAAGGCGGCGGTTTTACTAAACACCAAAACATTAATTTTGCTTTGGGCTGAAACATTGTGAATGATGATTAACATAAAAAGTGCCTGTATGAGCATTTTTAGGTTAATTGAAAGTTTTCTTTTCATGAAATTATAAAATTGAAGGTTAATATAAATTGGGATTTTTGGGAACATATAAGTATTTGCCACAAGACAAATTCCTTACTGATGAGATTATATTAACGGGAAAATCCAGTTATTTAACAAATGTAAAAAAATAAAATTTATTGTCTAAAATTAAGACAATAAATTTTATTTTTATTCTATACTTGAATAATCATATTTTATGACCGGTAAAATCGAAGGATATGAACTAACTTTACCACAAAAACATCTAAATGAAATTATTTGACGAACACAATTTTATTCATCAGCTCTCAATAGATAGTGTAATATTTGGATATAAGGATGGAGCATTGAAAG